>JAZREH010000206.1:0-1848 GCA_045660705.1 Acutalibacteraceae bacterium | reverse complement strand
TACTGCCGATATTGACCTTTCAACCTACGGCAACTGGACACCGCTTTGCGGCGGATTATCCGCAACAAAGGATACCGCATTTTTGGGCGTATTTGACGGTCAGGGTCACAAAATCAGCGGTATGAACATTACGGGCAGTACAACGAATGTTGTTGCCGGCCTTTTTGGTGCGGCTACCGATAATAATGCCAATGATGGCACGTTTATTAAAAACATTGTTTTTGAAAACTGCGTTGTTAATGTATCGGGTACAAAATCTGTTGATGCCGCGATAGTTGTAGGTATAACCGATGTTGATAACTCCAACTGGGTGGATGTTTATAATATTGCAATTCTTAACAGTTCTGTTAACGGTGTTGCTTCGCAAGCAAACTATTCCGGTGTAGGTTCTGTTGCGGGTAACGGTACAGGTTTGCAGATGGAAAACATTTACTCTGATGCTGCACTTTCGGGTGGATGTGAAGTTGCTAACAAAACATTCGGTATGGGCGGTCTTGTGGGTCGTTCGTGGCGCGGTTATGCTTGGGCAAAATATTCTATATTTAACGGTACGATTACCAACACCACCCCCGATACAAGCGAGTATTTATACGCTAACGGTATTTTAGGTTGTAACTGGAATCAGGTAGACCATAAGACTCCCGTAGACGGCAACACCAACAGTTACTACAACAGCGACAAACTTACCGTTTCTACCGCTACCAACGGCGGCGAGTATAACGGTACTGCAAAGTCGAACTTTGAACTTGGTATTTCGTCGATATACACACTTGGTCTGTCAAGTGACTGCTGGATGCACAACGGCACCACCCCGATGCTTAAAATTGTCGGCGACGACGAATATGTAAACGGTGATGCTACCGGCGACGGCGTACAGGATATCCTTGACCTTATCCGCGTTAAGAAGTATATGGCAAAGGCTACCGACGAAATCGCGCTGATTGCTATTGACCTTAAGCGCGACCAGACTATTGATGCGCACGATTTGTCCTACCTGCGCAAGGCACTTCTTGGTTTAAGCAATGCGATTACCGTAAAACTTGCCGACGCGGCAGAGGATGTTAAGTATCTTGGTGCAACCTATGTTGAAAACGGCAATCTTATAATGACACACGCTAATACGGGTTATGAGTTCGCGGCTATCGCCGAGGGCGACATAACCACCACGCTTCACTATGTTTCGGCAGGCGCGGCAGGTTCGTGGCCCTATGCAAAACTTGCCGTTACTGTTGACGGTAAAACCGAAATAATTAAGGTTTACGAGGGCACCGCAACCTATAAACTTGCAACCAACCTTGAATACGGAGCACACACCGTTAAGGTGCTGAAAATTACCGAGCGTACAAAGGGCAACATTTATGCATCAGACATTGCATTTGTCGGTGCAAAGAACGAAAGACCTGCTGACAAAGCCCTTAAAATCGACTTTTACGGCGATTCCATCACCGCGGGCGATGGCGTTGTAAAGACCGACCGCAAGGAAAATGTTGATTATATCGAGGGTCAGTTCTCTAACCTTACCTATGCCGCAAAGACAGCCGATGCGCTTGGCGCCGACATGCGCGCTATCGCACAAAGCGGTCTTAAGACGGTAAATGCTGTAAGCACACTCAGACTTAACGGCGATGCGGCTTGGGGTTATGATGCCGATATCGTTGTTATAAACCTTGGCACAAATGACAAGAGCGTTATCTATGACGACAACAATTCCGAAACCACCGATACAGAGGCTAATGAATACGGTATTGGTGTTGAAAAGGCTGCTATTATCGGTATGCTTGATGCCGTAAGGGCACAATACGGTGCGGACGTAAAGATTGTTTGGGTATACGGTATGATGGGCAACGG
>JAZREH010000205.1:0-11822 GCA_045660705.1 Acutalibacteraceae bacterium | reverse complement strand
GTACTTTCGATGCACGCACCCTTTGAAACCACCGCAAAGTTCGATGTGTATATGTGCTACAGGGCAATGTACGAGTTTATGAAGTAAAAATTTAAAATTTTATGTATTCAGCGCATTTCTTTCCAAATACTAATATGCGGAGGGAAATGCGATGAATAATGAAAACAATAAAAATAACTGCTCAGACGAAACGCTTGAACAGATAAAGGAAATGGGCTCGGTATCGACCTTTGAGGGTAAACACAAGATACACTGTCTTACCATTATCGGTGAGATTGAGGGTCATTCGGTCCTGCCCGAACAAAGCAAGACCACCAAGTATGAACATGTTATACCCCAACTTGTCGAAATCGAGGAAAGCCGCGATATCGAGGGTCTGCTTATAATCCTTAATACCGTTGGCGGCGATGTTGAGGCAGGTCTTGCGATTGCCGAACTTATATCGGGAATGACCAAACCTACCGTAACATTCGTTCTGGGCGGCGGTCATTCGATTGGCGTACCGCTTGCGGTTGCGGCAAAGCACTCCTTTATAGCGCCGTCGGCAACAATGACGGTGCATCCTGTCAGAATGAACGGGCTTATGATTGGCGTGCCGCAGATGATGAATCACTTTGCGCGTATGCAGGAAAGAATAACCGATTTTGTTGTAAGAAACTCGTCGGTTACCGCCGAAAAGTTCACCTCGCTTATGATGAATACGGGTGAAATGGTTACCGATGTCGGTTCGGTCTTAAGTGGCGAAAAGGCGGTAAGCACAGGGCTTATTGACAGTTTAGGGTCTTTAAGCGATGTTATAAAATGTCTTTATGATATGATTGAAAGCGGAAAATAATTTCCGCATTACATAATGTATGGGGGATTTTTGAAAAATGGCTCAAAAAAAGAAAAAATCAAGCGGGTCAAAGGCTAACAGCACTAAAACGGCGACGGCATCAAACCGCCAGTTAAATGCGGTTATATGGTTTACAGTAGCGATATTTTTGATGTGTGTCGTCTTTATAAAGGGCGAAAACATATGGACTCATATACATAATTTTATGTTCGGCGTTTTTGGTGTTATGGCGTACTTTTATCCGTTCTTGCTCGGTTTTGTGGCGGTTCTGGTCGCAATGGACAGGGCAAGCGGCACAATGGGTGCCAAGGTTGCCGAAACGGGTATACTGGCGGTGCTTATCGGCTCGCTTGTCGATGCGTTCGGTGTTTTTGAAAAGAGCGTTTCTTTCGCCACCCACATAAGCGAGGCGTATAAAATCGGCGGTCAGTTAAAGGGCGGCGGATTTTTAGGTGCGCTTATTTCCCACCCGCTTTGTACCGCCTTTGGTAAAACCCCCGCAATAATTACGATATTCCTGCTTATATTTGTTTTCCTTATGATTATAACGGGCACTACGCTGATAACGCTTTTCCGTACGGTATACCGTCCTGTAAAACATATTTCAGAACAGGCGGAAAGCGCCTATAAAGCCCGCGCCGAGCGTGAGGAAAATGAGGAAAAAGAGCCTAAAGAAAGCAAATTAAAGGTTATAAAGGGCTTTAATGTAGATATTCCCGTCGATGATATCCCCGAAAAGCGCAAACCTGCCCAGTCGCTTGACGAAAAGCAGAAAAAGGTGCTTGATACCTACTACGACGACGAGGAGGGAACCGAGGTTGCCGAGCCGCAGGGCGTAATGGAGAAACGCCGACTCAAAGCGGCGCTGAAAACCGCAAGCGCCGAGGCGGCAGAGGATGTCGCACAGGAGGGCGCAAAGGAAAATGCGGAGGAGGAGCCGATGCCGACCCCCGAAGAAATCGCCGAAGAAACGCGCGAAATGACCGAAACGATTTCGGGGAATATGGAGATTGTCGAGGACAAGGGCTATGCATTCCCGCCCGTTTCTCTGCTTAAAGCGCCCGAAACCGAAAACGCTGCTATTGCCGCCGCCGAACTTGACAGTACGGCAGAGCATCTTGTTGCAACTCTCAGAAGTTTCGGTGTCGAAACAAGAATTGTCGATATAAGCCGCGGACCTACCGTTACGCGGTATGAACTGCAACCCTGTGCGGGTGTAAAGATAAGCAAGATTACCAATCTTGCCGACGATATCGCACTGAACCTTGCGACGGCGGGTGTGCGTATTGAGGCGCCGATTCCCAATAAAGCGGCGGTCGGTATCGAGGTGCCGAATAAGGCAAGCGCCGTTGTCGGCGTTCGCGAAATAATCGAATCCCCGACCTTTACATCGTCAAAGAGCAAACTTACGGTTGCTATGGGTCGCGATATTGCGGGTAATGTCGTCGTTACCGATATTTCAAAAATGCCCCACGGTCTTATCGCGGGTGCGACTGGCTCGGGTAAGTCGGTATGTATCAACTCCATTGTTCTGAGTATTCTTTATAAGGCAAGCCCCGACGAGGTCAAACTGCTTATGATCGACCCCAAGGTGGTCGAACTCGGCGTTTATAACGGCATACCGCACCTTTTAGTGCCTGTTGTTACCGAGCCGCGCAAGGCGGCAGGTGCGCTTGGCTGGGCGGTAAGCGAAATGGAAAAACGCTATCAGATGTTTGCTGATAGAGGTGCCCGAAACATTGAGGGTTATAACCAGATTGTTGAGGGTCTTGTTGACGAGCCCGAGGTTAAAAAGATGCCCCATATCGTCATTATAATCGACGAACTTGCCGACCTTATGATGACCGCCCCGCACGAGGTGGAGGATTCGATTAACCGAATTGCCGCCAAGGCGCGTGCGGCGGGTATGCACCTGATTATCGCGACACAGCGTCCGTCGGTCGATGTTGTTACGGGTGTTATAAAATCCAACATTCCGTCGCGTATTGCCTTTGCGGTGTCGTCGCAGATTGACAGCCGTACAATCCTTGACGCGGCGGGTGCTGAAAAACTGCTCGGTCGCGGTGATATGCTGTTCAGTCCCGTTGGCTCGACCAAGCCCAAGCGCTTGCAGGGTTGTTATGTAAGCGACGAGGAGGTTGAGTCGGTTGTTGAGTTTATTAAAAACGGCGGCTCTGCCGATTATGACGACTTTGTTATGAACGAGATTGAAACCCGTGCAATACAGGAAAACAATAAAAAGATTTCCTCTGCCGCAACCGATGATGACGAGGGCGAGGATGACCCGATGCTTGACGATGCAATAAAGGTGGTTGTCGAAAACGGACTTGCCTCGACATCGCTTTTGCAGCGTAAACTTAAACTCGGATACGCGCGTGCGGCACGAATCGTCGACGCGATGGAGGAACGCGGAATAGTCGGTCCTTATGAGGGCTCGAAACCGCGTAAGGTACTTATAACCAAGGAACAACTTATGGAGCGTGAAGCCGGTGAGGAATAGTTGATATCGGGCGGTGCTAAACGGCGTAAAATAAAGGGCATACTGTCGGTAATGGCGGTGGCTTTGGCAGTTCTTACTGTGGCGGTTATTACCTGTGCCGACAGGGATATCATTGACGGTATACGCCACCGTTTGGGTATTACGGGAAAACTTGACGGGACGGTAGATTTTGTAAGGTTTCTTGATGTCGGACAGGGCGACAGTGTGCTTATACAGAGTAACGGGCGCACGATGCTGATTGATACAGGTGACCTTGATACGCAGATTGACCTTTGCACAAAACTTAATAAATGTGGGATAAAGCGGCTTGATGCGGTGCTTATATCCCACTATCATATGGACCATATCGGCGGACTTGAGGCAGCTGCCCAAAGATTTCACATTCGGAATCTGATACTGCCGTCGGCGGGTCATCCGCAGGACGGTACCGAGGCGGCAAAAGCGGCGGCGGCGACGGTGCGCAAATCTGACGGCGGTGTTTATACCGCGGTCGATGGTATGAACTTTTCTATTGGCGATTTCCTTGTTACGGTGCTTTACTATCCCGATGTTGAGGACAGCGACGAGGAAAACGCGCGCTCACTTTTCGTAATGGCGCAGATTAAGGATAAAAAATTCCTTTTCACAGGCGATGCCGAAAGCCTCTCGGAACAGCAGTTGCTGGCGCAAAATTTTGATATCGACTGTGATGTTTTAAAGGTTGCGCACCACGGCAGTAACACCTCTACTACCGAGCCGTTTCTTGATGCCTGTACACCCGAATATGCCGTAATATCCTGCGGCAGGTATAATACCTACGGGCATCCGAGCGGCGATGTGCTTTCCCGCCTTGAAGAACGGGAAACCGAACTTTACCGCACCGATAATTCGGGCGATATAACCTTTTATGTCGAGGACAGTGGCATAAAAGTCCAGACTGAATATTAAAACCTGACGGTTTAATATATAAAAAGGAGATTTAATTATGAGTATTACAAAAAGACCTTTTGGTACACTGAAAGACGGCACGCCTGTCACCTGCTGGACACTTACCTCGGAAAACGGAATGGTAGCAGAGGTAATCGACTACGGTGCCACCATCCGCACGATAGTTGTTCCCGATAAGAACGGTAACCCCGTCGATGTTGTGCTTGGCTACGACGATATTGACGGATATGTAAATAACGGTAGTTATTACGGCGCTACAATCGGACGCTTCGGCAACCGTATAAGGGAGGGTAAATTCACCCTTAACGGCGTTGATTACACCCTTGCTGTAAATGATGGACCTAACCATCTTCACGGCGGTATAGTCGGCTTTGATAAGCGCGTATGGGACAGCGTCGAGGTCGATGGCGGTGTTAAGTTTACACTCGTTTCGCCCGACGGCGAGGAGGGTTACCCAGGTACCCTTACTGTTGATGTTACAATGAAGTGGGTAGGAAACGGACTTCAGATTCACTACGATGCAACCACCGATAAGGACACACCCCTTAATCTTACTAACCACAGTTACTTTAACCTTAACGGCAAGGGCGATGTTCAGGACCAACTTCTTATGATAAATTCCGATGCCATTACCTTAAACGACGAACACGCACTTCCTACAGGCGAAATCTGGCAGGTTGCAGACACCGCGGTTGACTTCCGCGAGGAGCATACTATCGGTGAGCGTGCCGATAACGATGACCGCAGCGTTATTTACAGCCACGGCTATGATAATAACTTTATTTTAAAGGGCAGTCCCGCAAGTATCGCAAGGTCGTGCGAAAGCGGTATTGTAATGACTACATATACCGATGAACCGGGCGTTCAACTTTACACCTGCAACGGTATGCCCGAACGCGTCGGCAAAAACGGTGCGGTTTACGGTCACCGTGCGGCATTCTGCCTTGAAACACAGCACAATCCCGACAGCATTAATCACCCCGAATGGCCCTCCTGTGTACTTAAAGCAGGCGATAAGTACTCCTCTACCACTACATACGAATTTTCGGTAAAAAAGTAATAAGAGTTTAAATTCAAAGGCACCGCCGATTTTAAATCGGCGGTGCCTTTTAGTGTGTAAAATCAGAAGTTAGAAAGCGGGTATTGCAAAAACATTTGTAAAATCACCGCTTCTTTGTGAATCCCACCAATGTGCCTTGAATGAAACAGAGGTGGCGGTGGGGCTTACTGAAATGGTTACCCAACCTGAAGTTCCGGTAGAACTGCCGTTCTGATTGAAGCCGTTAGATGTGGGCCATTTGTTTGCCGCGGCTATTTGAATATTACTTACCGACGCGGTTCCAAGGATTGCGTTATAATATTGTGCCCACCCGTATGCCGCACGGGTGATGGTGTTTTTCCATACTACACGTGCCTCTATTGAATTTGCTTTACGGTTACGGAATTCAACCGTTACATAATAGTCGACACCTGCGGCGGTACTTGAATCGTACCACCAGTGACCGCTTCCCACGTACTGCGGTGAAGAAACCGATTTAGGAGAGTATGTAAAGGTGATTGTTTTAGCGGTTGTCGAATCCCACTTTACACTCTGTGCCGACGGTGTGGTATAACCTGTTTTTGCGGGAGGCGTTATGGTATTAGTCGTACCGTAGGTGTGGGTGGCAGAGGTGGAACCGAGGTCGGTTCCGTTTGAGGATACATATTTAACAGTATATGTATAATCGTTCAGTTTTGCGGTTGCGTAAATATTGCTTGAAGTAATATTTCCTGAAACCGTAATACTTGTAAGTCCGCGTGATGTGATAGAATAACCTGCAGAAGCGGAATAAGTTACCTGAAGCACATCACCGGTATATATCTTGCCTCCCGAAGTAAGGTTACCCGTTGCGGCACCTACATTGGGTGAAGATGTGCGGTTTACGGTTATTGTGTATCCAACGCCCGTATTCCATGATACGGTATATTCAATAACCTGCCAGTGGGCGAAAAGGGTTTGATGCGCAGTGATGTCTACCGGTGTATTGGCTGTTACAGCAACACCGCCGTTTTCTTCGGTATACCAGCCTAAGAAGGTGTATCCTGTCCTTGAAACGGTAGGCAAAGTACCGTAAACCGAATCATATACAACCGTTTTCTTTACGACATCGGTTTTTCCGCCGTTGGCATTAAATGTAATGTCGTAGTTGTTGGCACTCCAGTCAGCGTAAAGCGTCACATCGTTTTCGGTGGTGAAAAAGGTTTTTTCGTCAACAAATTCGCCCGATGCGGTTTTCCAACCGTTAAAGGTGTAGCCTGTTCTTTCGGCTGTGGGCAGCGCGCCTAAAGGAATATCGCATAAAGCCGATAAACTTTCGGTTTCGCACATTCCCTCAAGCGGGTCGAAAAACACAGTAAAACTTTTAGCGGTCCATTTGGCAAAGAGATTTATATCCTGTGACGGCATAATAACGCCTGTAAGTGAACTGTCACAGAATAAGTCTGTGTACTCAGGGTCTGTGTAAAATCCGTCAAAGGTGTATCCCGCCCTTAAAACCTGAAGTTTATCAAACATTGTGCTTTCTTCGGCGTAATGTTCGTATGTGATTTCAGAGTTGTCGGATGTACGGACAATCTTACCGCCGTTCATAGTAAAGGACACTTTATAAACCGATTCGGTGACAATAAACTCCTGTGAATAGGAATAGTCTGTAACGGTGCTGTCAGCATCGCCGTGACCGAACGAAACCTTTATAACCCCTTTTGAGCCGAGGGGCGCCAAAGCAGATATTTTATATTTACCGTTTGAAGTGCTGAAAACATCAGAGTATAAGAGGTCAGAACCGTCACCGTCAAAGGCACAATATTCGATTGTCGGTGCATTTGTGACAGGCTTTACGGGTTTTGAAAAGCCTGCATACTCCGCATAGCATACATCGGGAATATAATTGAACTGTGAATTTCTTTTAAGATATGTGGAAAAACCCGCCGAATCAACCGAAAGGAAGTTTTGATTCATACGGAGAATTTTTGTATTAATTTTAAATTCTCTTTCGCAGACCTCATCGGCTACCGTTATAGCGGCTTTTACCGAAAGGGTTTCGTCAACGATATTAGTATAATCTTTTACACAAAGGCGGTTGTTTAAAATCTCATAGTTTTTTGTGTTGCTGATATTCCAAGTAATATCATAACCGCCGACCTCTGACGGCAAATAGGGATTGTTGTCGCTGATGGTATTGCCGTCTGCAATTATAATATCGCAACTTAAAGATTTAAGTTGCGATATTACAAGATTTGAGTCAACCGTCGAAAGATTTTGCTTTACCAATAATGTGTTATGCAGAGTTTCGCACGAAAGTAAAATTTTCTTAAGATGTATAATATCATAGATATCAACAGAACCGTCGGCATTTATATCGGCGGCAACCGTGCATTTTTCGGATTGTGCCAAATGCTTTTTAATTCTTATAATATCCCTGATGTCTACCTTTGCATCACCGTTGGCGTCGGCATACAGTGCAGTATCAAGACAGATTCCGTTGCAAACGGTTTCGATATCGTTCCAATTTTCGTCATAAATACTGTCGGCATAAGGGGTGATGTTGATATCGGTTGTTGCGGCAACATCAGAAATGACATCAAAGGTTATTTGCAGTATTTCTCCCTCGGCGGGGTTGTTTTGTGTTCCACTCCAGAAGATATCAAAACAACCGTTTGAGGTTGGCGAAATACTGTCGTCAGACATTCCGCTTTTAAGGGCATCGGAATATGAAACCGAAACGGGTTTGAGCACAAGACTGTCGTATGTAACCTTAAGTCCAAGACCCATAAAGCCCGAATTGTTTGAAATGCTTACGGGGATTGTCAGCGTTCTGCCATCGTCTGATGCGGTGAAGTTCTTAATGCTGACGCTTAATTGGTCAGAAACATAACTGTCGTTTTTTTCGTTGCCGCAGAAACTGCATTGATAATACTTGCCGTCGGCATCTTCGTTTACTAACACATAGTTGTGACCGGTTGCGGTAACAATATCGGTTTTGTACTCGTCACCGCACAGGGTACAGGTGTGTAGCGTATATCCGTCCGAGCCGCAGGAAACCGCAACGGTTTTTGTGCTGTAACTATGCTTGGTTGCAGGCTCGCCGTCTTCTTTGTAAGAAAATCCGCAGTGTTTGCAGGTGTATTCGGTATATCCGCCTGATGTACAGGTCGCATTAACCGTTACCGACTGATAATCGTGACCGAGTGCATCACAGCGGCCGTCATAACTTCCGTTAAGATTAAGCGCACTTAAATCTACGGTTTTGTCCTGACAGTCAAGTGCGATGTCACGGTAGTTTTCATCAAATGTATCGTCGGGATAATAGTCAAGCGATAGTGTTGTGATTTGGTCGGACTTTCCGCTGATTACAGCAAACTCGATTAAAAAGAGGGCGCCGTTGTGTGTAGAGTTTGCCGTTGAACACCAGAAAATATCAAAACTGCCCGCAGACGAGGTTTCGATACTGTCGTTAAACATTCCCGAAATGCTACAGTCAGCCTTTACAGGTATAAGGATTTCACGGTCGTATGTAACCTTAAGTCCAAAACCCATAATGCCGTCATTTTCGCTGATTATAATGGGTACAACAATGCTTGAATCAGTTAATGCCAAGGCATCGCCCAATGCGACGGTAGCATCAATAGATTTAGCGCTTACCGTGCTGAACGCTGAAAGGCACAGCACGGCAGCCACAACTACACAAAGTAGTTTTTTTGCAATTTTTTTCATACAACTATCCTCTTTTAAAATGTAACCTTGCCAACAAGATACTGGGCAATCATAGCGGCATCACGGTTGTTTACTTTGCCGTCGCCGTTTACATCGGTAGCGGCAAGTTGATAGTCGTTGGGGGTTTCTTTGTTTACAAGATAGCGCATAAGCATTGATACATCACGGTTGTTTATTTTGCCGTTTCCGTCCATATCGCCGACAATAACAACTGTAAGCATATCAACGGTGTTTGATGCATTTACAAGTCTTACCGTGTCGCCTGTACCGACAAGTTGGTCGTCGGCAAGAACAGAATTGTTGGAATCAAATATCTGGATATTTGTATTCTTGAACTCTTTCTTAATATCGCTTACGGTAGAGCCTGCACGGATTTCACGCAGGGTTTCGCCGAATACAACAAGGTCGCTGTCGTCGTTAAGAAGTAATTCAACAGCAGGGTTGTGCAGAACGGTTATTTCACATTCAGCATATTCACCTGAACCCTCAACAACAGCGGTGATAACGACAGTTCCCGCACCAAGTGCAGTAACCTTGCCGTAGGCATCAACAACGGCAACAGCAGGATTGCTTGTTATCCACTGTACCTTTTTGTTTGCCAGTTCGTCGGGTGTAACGGTTGCTGTAAGACTCCAAGTGTGACCGACCGACATCTGGTTTGATGTGTAATCGAGTGAAATGTAAGCGTATTCGCTTTCATCGACATAGGTGGGATAAACATCAATATCATTGGTTACACAGTTGAATGTTTTGTCCCAGCCTGTGAATACATATCCGTCAACTTCGGGAAGTTCGGGTGCGTTGGCGGCGGCATTATAATCAACATACTGTGTTTCATATATTTCGCCGTCGCGGGTGTAGAAGTTAACCGCATATTCATTGATTTCAAAAACAGCGGTAAGTGAAATATCTTCTGTTACGGTATCGTTTTCGATATCCCATACATTTCCCTGTGCATCAACAAGGTGTTTAAAGGTATAACCGTAGGGTGCGGGGATTAAATCGGTCGATATTTTATTGCCTGTTTCGACAATATATCTTTCACAACCGAACTCGGAATCAATATCAACAAACAGTTTTTTGATATATCTGTAGTCGCAGGTAAGAATAGTGGTCGTACCGTCAACCGCCTCTTTGCCCTCAGGAATGGTTGCTCCGTATCCGTAGCGAATAAATGTCGAAACCTTTGATTTGTAGCGGCTGTATGTGATGCCGTCGATAACCGTAGTTTCGGTTATAACATCAATCAAATCTTCGTCTGCTGCTTCGCGGATTGCCCAGTCATTAAAGTCGGAGTAGTATGCGGCATCAGTGTCCTCAACCCAACCCGAATCAAGAAGACTTGCCGATTCTTCAAGCGACATAGTTTCGGTTCGGGCGTCTATATATACCGCTTCAAAGTTAAGGTTTGAAACATTGTATAAGGTAGTGTTGTGCATAACCTCGGTGGGTAGTTCAATGTAACTTGTGCGGGGACTGCGTACTGAAATATAGTTTTCGGTAACCGTTTCACTGTTGTTTTTCTGGAATGCACAGGCATAGAACTTAAGTGTCAACTGTTCTGCCGCAACGATGGGGTAACGGTAGTGTTTGGCGGTGCTGCTGGTTACAGGGTCACTGCCGTCTGTTGTGTAGTAGATAACCGCATCGGGGTCATCGCAGGTAAGTTCGACATATTGCGCATATTCGTGGCGACCGCCCGATACCGAGGCTTTCGGTGTCGGTACCGTTTCGGAGAATACATATTCGGGGGTGAAGAAGACGGTGTCGGTTATATAGTAATAGTCGTAACCGTCGTTGCGCTCCTGTAAGGTTTCGTAGTTTCCGTTCCACGAAAGGAATACATATGCATCGTCATCAAGTTCGGGGAATTCGGGGCTGTCGCCGTATTCAACCATCTGTTCGTTTATAAGATTGCCGTCGTAATCCATAAACTTAACTTCAAAGGACTGCTTTTCGATTTTTGCGGTTACAATCATATTATCGGTTACGGTAAGTGTGCCGTCAAGTATAGCATCCCAACCGATAAACTCATAACCTACAGAAACCTCAGGCTCATCAAGCACAAGAGCATCGCCGTAGTTAAAGTTTTTAACCAAAACCGATTCGTTATCCCAGTTTATAAGAACAACAGAGTACTGTTTTGCAATATATACGGGCATTATATCAAGGTCACCGTGAACATTGGTGAAACTGTTATCCCAGCAGGCAAATGTATATCCGTAAAGTTCTTCAAGAACGGGGGCGGTAGCATTACTGCCTTCGGTTACGGTCTGGGAACTTATAATATTACCCTGTTTATCATAGAAGTTAACTGTGTACTGGGGAAGCGGAGCCTCAATCTTATCCACAACAATAAGGTTGGTGGTTGCCTCAATTCCGATGGCGATGGTATAGTCGCCCGATTCAACTGTGGGTTCCTCGCGCAACATATAGTTAAAGGTATATGTTCCGTCCTTATTGACCTTGGTCTGACCGATAAATTCGTTGGTCCAGTCAGATGCTTCGCTTACCTTGTATATGTATAAGGTTACATACTGACCCGCAAAGGAGGAGTCAAGTTTGCCCGAATATGTGCGTTTTTGACCGTTGTTGTTTTCGTCGGAAACGCCCGAACCGATGGTTCTGTAGGTTGTTCGGGTTTCAACCTGTCGGGTGTCGGTTGTTGTGTAGAGCGAGTCGGACCAATCACTCCAGTTGCCCCACTGATAGTAATAGTATGTATGGGTTATATCTCTGTAATCATAGACGGTGTATGCACCCGAAACCTGTGTGGATTTCTGGAAAGCACCCTGATTACAGGAATC
>JAZREH010000204.1:0-3629 GCA_045660705.1 Acutalibacteraceae bacterium | reverse complement strand
TTGAGTTCGAAGATGTTTTCGAACAAGGTAAAAGTTTCGGAGATTGCCTTAACGATCTCCTTGATACATATTACTCTGACGAGGGTGCGGAAGCACCCTCTATTTTTTTATACTTTTTTCAAACTAAAGCTTGAGTTTGTACCCACCGTTTGATATAATAGGTAATGAAGACACAAAATAAGTTTTGGAGGTACAATATGATAGATAATAAAAAAAAGAAAAAGGTTTATTCAACCGCTCTTTATATAAGACTATCAAAGGCTGATGAGCGTAAGGGCGCAGACCGATTTTCAGAAAGCATAGAAAATCAAAAGATTGTTTTGCACGAATATATTGACTCGCGAATCAATGAATTTAATCTTTACAAGGAATATATTGATGATGGTATATCGGGAACTGATGATTTAAAGCGACCTGCATTTATGGAAATGATAAATGACTTAAAAGCAGGGCGTATAAATTGTATTATAGTTAAGGACTTATCGAGATTCGCTCGAAATTATATACAAGCTGGCGAATATATGCAGAATACATTTCAGTTATACCCAACTCGATTTATAGCTCTTTTTGATAATGTTGACGTTGCTGATGGCGAATTCGATATGAACGCTGTCTTTAAAAATGTGCTGAATGAAGATTATTCGCGCCGTTTGTCAAAAAATTTAATATCTACTTTTAAAATCAGGGCTTCAAAAGGTCAATTTATCGGTGCTTTTGCAAGTTATGGGTACAAGCGAGACCCTGAAAACAAAAACCACCTGATAATTGATGAAGCTGTTAGCGGTAATATTAAATTTATTTTTGAGGAATTTTTAAACGGTGTCGGCAAAAATACCATTGCAAAGAAACTGAATGATATGCAAATCGTGTGCCCCTCGGCTTACAAGAAACAGCAAGGCTTAAATTATCAAAATTACAAAAAATTAGAATCAACAAATAGTTGGACTTATTCAACCGTTCAACGCATTTTGCAAAATCGTGTCTATTGTGGCGACTTGGTACAGCACAAAACAAATCACAGCAAATTCAAACCTAAAATAATGCCAACCCAATATAGTCCTGAAAATTGGGTTATTGCCGAAGACAGCCACGAGCCAATTATTGATAAAGAAACATTTAACAAGGTTCAAGAACGCTTAAAAACTGCAACACGAGATATAAATTTCACTCAAAATATTTCTATTTTCGCAGGACATTTAAAATGCGGTGATTGTGGTCGTGCTATGGCTAAAATTCAAAACAAATATAAAGATAAGGTCAGCACACGATATGTTTGCCGTTCTTATAAATCTAACGGCGAAACAACAAAAATTTGCTCAGCACACTCAATAAACGAGGATATATTAAAGGAACATATTATTACAGTTTTAAATCAACAGATTGAGAAATACAAGAATTTAGAAAAAACTTTAAGCGATAGAAAAGACAAAAAGGTGAAAAACAAATCATCAGAAATCGAACTGCGTATCAAAGAACTACAAAAGGCATTGGAAAAAATCAATATGCAGATTGACGGATATTATGATTTGTTGGCTGAGTATCGCATCAACCCCACCCAAAAGAGAGAATATGACCGTATGCGTGATAGGATAAACGAAAAAATCATCGAACGCGATACGTTAGAAAATGAGCTAAAAATTTGTGAAGAAAAATTATCTGCTGACCCAAGGATAGCGTTAAACAATCCGATTATCAAAGATTTAATTCAACACAAGAGATTTACCGAGCTAACAAAGGAAATTATGGATGCCTTTATTTCGACAATTTGGGTGCACGAAAAAATAGAAACCAACCCCGAAACCAATAAGGAAGAAAGCAACCTTAAGGTTGAGGTCGGTTTTAAATTCGAAAAGCTGTAATCAATTTATATTTTGTACCTTTTTAGTGTTACCCCAAGCGGCATCGAAACTGATTGCAACCTGTTTTTTATCGGTTTCAACACAGTAAATGGGCAACAGTCGGTCCTGATTGGCTGAAATGCTGACCGACCCCACGATAACAAAAGTCAGCGCCAAGAGGGAGCAGAACGCCAACATTAAATGTTTTTTAGTAATCACAAAAAATTTCATAAAAAAGCACCTCGGTATTTTATATGCCGAGGTGCTTGTTCTATATAACAAATATTAAAATTCAAGTAGTTTAAACCGTGCGGAATTTTTTGCCTTTGCAACACGTAAACGCTTGCGGCGAAGACCCGATAAAAGTTTTTCTTCAAAGTTTATAAGACGGTCTTCATGGAAAATACACCAAAAAACCGCAACCACCATTATTATTTCGAAAATTGTAATTAAAGTTTGTGAAAAAGTCATTTATTTTACCTCCCGAACATTTGTTCGTTAATCATATTATAACCAACACAGAAAGATTTGTCAAGCCTTTTTTAAAATTTTTCTGTTTGTTACAACTTTATTTTAGAACATCTAATGTCCGTTAATTTGGACTTTAAAACAATTAAAATATTTTTATAAAAACCTTTATTTTTTTGTACTGTTATGTTATAATTTACTATGTATAATTATGCTAAGATAAGGAGGGCGAAAATATGTTCAGAAAAATGGTGTCGGTCTTGGCGGCGGTGGGTTTAATGCTATCGCTTTGCGGCTGTGATTTATTCACTGCGGACACGGCAGAACTGCTGTCTCCGCCCTCGCTTTCGGGTGACCTTAAGTACATTTCCCAGGCAATAAAACAAAGCGCGGGTGACGTATATACTTTAAAATATCCATCCCGTGGAAGTTACCGTTCGGCTGTGGTACAGCAGGATGTTAACAATGACGGTAAAAACGAAGCCTTTGCTTTTTACAGCACTACCGACGGTGATGTTGTTACAATGCATATCAACGTTGTTCACAAAGTGGATGAAGATTGGATTTCGGCAGGCGAACAGCGAATTGTTGCAGGCGGTGTTGATAAAATCGAGTTTTGCGATTTGGATGCCGACGGTGTTTTGGATATATTGGTAGGTTGGGAAGTTTACGGTGCAAGTGAAAAGCAGTTATCGGTTTACAGTTTCACTAAAAACACATTAACTCAGCGCTTGCTTCAAAAATATACCGATTTTGTAACATGTAATCTTGATAGCGACCAAAAAAACGAAGTTTTAATAGTTGACTTTAATGCAACCGAACTTAAAAACAACGCTTCGCTTTATACTTTAAGTGATGAGGGCGCAGTGCAGATTGGCACTTGCCAGCTTGACAGTAAGGTGCAGTCGGTAGGTGAGCCTGTGGTTGCGCAGTTGTCTTCGGGCAAACCTGCAGTTTATATTGATTCCATAAAAGGCGTTGGCGCTATTACTGAGGTACTTATAGTTGATAAAGGTCAACTTTTAAATCCTTTGTTTGATGCTGAGTTACAGGAAACTTCAAAGACACTTCGTTCTTCAAGTTATTCTGTTACCGATATAGACGGTGACGGAATTCTTGAAATACCCGTTCAGGAAAATGTTCCTGCAGTTGCAGGCACCGAACTTACCGAAAAACTGTATCTCACAAAATGGTGTTCCTTTAACGGCGAAAACCTTACCAATCAATTAACCACTATGATAAATGTGTTGGACGGTTATTATTACACCTTACCTGAAAAATGGGTTGGAAATATTGCGGTTTTGAAAGATACCGATAACCGCA
>JAZREH010000203.1:0-2051 GCA_045660705.1 Acutalibacteraceae bacterium | reverse complement strand
CGAGTGTGTCATTATCGCCAATCACGATTTCCTGTGTTGGGACGGTGTCATTTTCGTTGATTATGGGCAGGGCGCCAAGTTCGAGCAGACGGTACAGGGTATTGTGGAAGTTTCTGCGGCGTTCATCGTGCCCGATATCCTCGCCCGTAACAAGAATCTGTGCTACTGTGTGGTTATGTTCCGAAAACAGTTTATCGTAAGTATACATAAGTTCGCACTGAGCTACCGCGGCGGCAGCCTGTTTGGTTGGAACATCCGAGGGTTTACCGCCAAGGGAGAGTTTACCAACACCCATACCGATAGCGCCCGACGACACCAAAATCAGTTCGTGACCCGCGTTTTTAAGGTCGCTCATAACACGGCACAGACCCTCAACACGGCGGATGTTAAGAAGTCCCGTTTTATGTGCAAGGGTGGAGGTGCCGATTTTAATTACAATACGCATAAAGTTACCTCTTACAGAAGTTTTATACCAAGCGCCTCACAGCGGTCAAGTTCACTCTGTGGCCAGACCGATGCGTGGACCTCGCCGATGTGCGCCTTGTGAAGCAGTAACATACAAAGCCTTGACTGACCGATACCGCCGCCGATACAAAGCGGCAACTGTCCGTCAACAAGTGCCTTGTGGAAGGGAAGACTTAAACGGTCAAGCGCGTTTTCCTTTTCAAGTTGGCACATAAGGCTTTCCCTGTCGACGCGTATACCCATTGACGAAATTTCAAACGCGGCATTGGTCATAGGATTAAATATAAGTATGTCGCCGTTTAACTTCCAGTCGTCATAGTCGGGGGCGCGACCGTCGTGCTTTTCGCCGCATTTAAGTTTGTCACCAATCTGCATAAGGAATACTGCGCCGTACTCCTTTGCGGCGGCGTTTTCGCGTTCTTTCGGGGTAAGCGTAGGATATTTTTCCTCAAGTTCGTAGGTCGTGATAAAGGCGATATCTTTTGGCAGGAAGTTTTCAAGTTGATGATAGTAATCTTCAAGCAGTTCTGCCGTTTTATACACCGCCTCGTAAATCTTACGAACTGTATCTTTAAGATAGTCAACCGTTCTGTCCTCGGCGCAAATCACCTTTTCCCAGTCCCATTGGTCGACATAAAGCGAGTGTATGCTGTCGCACTTTTCGTCGCGGCGAATAGCGTTCATATCGGTGTAGATGCCCTTGTGCATACCAACCCCGTACTTGGCAAGCGCCATACGCTTCCACTTTGCAAGGCTGTGTACCACCTCGACCTCGACACCCGAATCAAGGATATCGAAACTAACAGGGCGTTCAACGCCGTTCAAATCGTCGTTGATGCCGCTGCCTCGCTTTACAAAGAGGGGCGCCGAAACGCGGGTAAGGTCAAGCGCCTCGGCAAGTTGGTCCTCAAAGGTGCGGCGAAGTTCCTTTATCGCCTGCTGTGTTGTCAAAACATCAAGTTTTGATGTGTATTTCATAGGAAAAACCTCTTTTTGGTTCAATATATTAAGAAATGGAACCTACCGTTCTGGGGTAGAGAATTACATCGCGGATATTCTGCATACCCGTTACATACATAATGATGCGTTCAAGTCCAAGACCGAAACCGCTGTGCGGTACCGAACCAAAGCGACGAAGTGAAATATAGTCCTCGTAATCCTCGATCGACATACCGCGAATCTGCATCGCGTCAAGCAGTTTGTCAAGGTCAGCCTCACGCTCGCTGCAACCGATGATTTCGCCGACACCGGGTACCAAAAGGTCGGTTGCGGCAACCGTCTTGCCGTCGGGATTCTGCTTCATATAGAAAGACTTAATTTCCTTCGGATAATCAGTAAGGAATACAGGCTTTTTGCAGATTTCCTCGGTTATATAGCGTTCGTGCTCGGTCATAAGGTCGCAACCCCAGTCGACGGGATACTGGAACTCAACGGTTGCTTTTTTGAGGTGCTCAATCGCCTCGGTATAGGTCATAACGGCAAAGTCGTTTGATGCAACGCTTTTAAGTTTTTCAATAAGTCCCTTTTCAAAACGCGCGTCAAAGAATTTGAGTTCGTCGGGGCATTTATTTAGCACCGCGTTTATG
>JAZREH010000202.1:0-1135 GCA_045660705.1 Acutalibacteraceae bacterium | reverse complement strand
TTCCCGTTCGACGATAACATCGAAAGAGCAAAGCGCGGCGGCGTTAAGTACATCGCTGAACCCGGCGGCTCAATACGTGACGACCTCGTTATCGAGTGTTGCGACAAATACGGTATGGTATGCGCCTTTACGGGTATGCGCCTGTTCCATCACTAATTAACCTCATTACCCTCCTTTTTCAAGGAGGGTATAGGGCTTTTTAAAGAGTGCTGTAAAGAAAGGAAATTTACTAATGTTTTTTGATACCTTAAAGAATTATGACCCCGAAGTTTATGCTTCGGTAAACCGCGAATTTGAGCGTCAGCAGAACAATATTGAACTTATCGCATCCGAAAATATTGTTTCCGAAGCGGTTCTTCTTGCGGCAGGAACCCCCCTTACCAACAAGTATGCCGAGGGTTATCCGGGCAAGCGTTATTACGGTGGTTGTGCCTGTGTTGATGAGGTTGAGGAACTTGCCCGTCAGCGTGCCTGCAAACTTTTCGGGGCTGACCATGCGAATGTTCAGCCACACTGCGGTGCATCGGCAAACCTTGCCGTATTCTTTGCACTTTTAAACCCCGGTGATACCGTTCTTTCGATGAGCCTTGCTCACGGCGGACACCTTTCACACGGTTCACCCGTAAATATTTCGGGTAAGTATTTTAACATCGTACCCTACGGTGTTGACGATGATACACAGCAGATTAACTATGATACGGTACGCGCACTTGCAATCGAGCATAAGCCGAAACTTATCCTTGCGGGTGCATCGGCATATCCGCGCACCATTGATTTCGCAAAATTCCGCGAAATCGCTGACGAGGTCGGCGCATACTTTATGGTTGATATGGCACACATCGCGGGTCTTGTTGCGGCAGGTCTTCATCCGTCGCCCGTACCCTATGCCGATGTCGTTACAACCACTACACACAAGACACTTCGCGGTCCCCGCGGCGGACTTATCCTCTGCAAAGAGGAACACGCCAAGGCAATCGACAAGGCAATTTTCCCCGGAACACAGGGCGGTCCGCTTATGCACATAATCGCCGCTAAAGCGGTGGCACTCGGCGAGGCACTCACCGATGAGTTCAAGGCTTATCAGACCCAGATTGTCAAGAATGCAAACGCACTCTCTAAGGCACTTGTAGCAGAG
>JAZREH010000201.1:0-4176 GCA_045660705.1 Acutalibacteraceae bacterium | reverse complement strand
GTTATCGAAATCGGCATAAATGAAACTTGCAATCGCCGAAAGCGAAAGATTCTTATTATCGGTCTTTTTAAGATAAGATTCAACGTAACTTTCCGCCGCACGTGTAACCTTTTTCGGCTTTAACACATAACTTTTCTGTGCGGTAGAATCAACGGCACCGTTACTCTTATTGTACCGATAGAAAACACCTGTTTTTTTACAAACATCCTTTGCCGCATCACCCTGCTTAAAGAGCGAAAATGTAGGCTTTTTAAAATTTATAAAATCAACATCGGGATATACCGACAAACCGTTATCATCGGCATATTTAATAAGTGCATTAAACCCTTTTTTACCACCCATATCTGATGACGGTTTAAAGGCGGTCGGCACCTTACTGTTTTCAAGACCTGCCGACGAAACGCCGAGAATCCTTGTCTTTATATCAGAGATACCCTCATCAAGCAGTTTTGAAAGGATATCCTGTGTTTCCTTAAAAGAAGTAAGCGAACGGTTAACGGTAATCGGTATACCAAGTATATTTTCGCTTACCATAGCACTTCCGTACACATCAAGGTAAAGCGGAACATCCTGCTTCTCTGCATTTGCAGAAAGGTTAAGGTGTTTACGGTAATCAGCCGCCATATCACTATATCCGCCGTAATTTTCCTCAAGCGGATGGTAAACAACTGTGAAGTCTTCTGCCGCTGTAAGAGGCGATACGAAAGCCACCTCGACAGGATACCATGTCTTTGAAAGCATATTTACTATCGCCGACTGACGGTATGTAAACTGCGGGTACACATAATTATAATTGTTACCCGCACTGCTGACATATGCAAACATACGGCAGACGGTTGCACCCTTATCGATTATGGCAAGCAGTGTATCACCACCGCGTTCAATACCGAAAACAGGCATTCGTGCAATCTGTGTTGTGGTTTTATTAGTTAGAACATTCATAAAACCGTCGGTGTCATAAATTTCCTGTTGATAACTACTACCGCTTTTGCCGTTATTGAAGTTAATAACGGCACCGCTACCGTCGGGAACGAGGAAATAACCGTTATCGTTCATACCTGCCGCACCGAAAAACGGGAACAAGGAAATCTTGGTCACCTGATTTTTTTCGTTTTGTGTGATTTCTTTGCACAGAACACTTGCGACAAGACCTTTATCATCAAGGGTTAAAAGAACGGGAATCGTAAAGCCCTCGGATACAAACTTATACTCAATCCGTATACCGTTTTTATTGGTAGAAATTTTAATACCTTTTTTATTGGTAACAGATGCAAAACTTGTCGCCGTCTTTATATCCTTTTTAGAAACCAGATATTCAACCAGCAACTGGGAATTCATCTGCATTTTTGAAATACCCTTAATATTGGTCTGCTCATTACGGTCGGCGGGGTTACTGTACCAGACCGCACCTGTGCGTTTATCGGTCAGCGAAAAAGCGCCCGAATCCTCAGCAACAAGCAAAAAGTTATCATTTTCGATCGATCTGTCCGAAAGCACCGTAACATTATACTGTGCAGATTCGTTCCCTGCCTTGTCACTTTCCTTTGCACTAACAGAAATACCTAGCACTAACACAAGAATCATTACGAGCGCTACAGTATTACGGATACATTTTTTAATAATATTCATAGCCGCCCTTCCTATCTTTGTGAATGCAACATAATCTCACTGATTATGGAGGTTACAAAAGAACCCAGTTTATTAAACAGACTTACAACAAGCAAAAGCAGGAAAACAACAACCGCTATACCAAAAACAGTACTGATTATCGAAAGTACAACCTGCTTCATATTGTATTCGTGCAGAACACTTAAACCTTTAAGCAAAAGGAAAGCCGCCCAAAGCATAAATACAATATTAAATATATTAAGGAACGCCGCCTCGTTAAGTGAGAACACATAACTGACCGCAGTAAAGAAGTAATTTGAAACAACCAACGGCAACAGACAGTAAGATGTATAGATATATACATTCTTCATAGTTCCCTTACCCTCAAAGAGTGTGCACACAGCCCAGTTAAGAACAACAAATAACAGGAAAAATCCTAACATTGCGATAAGTTGAGTCCACACATTAAACTGCAACTTTTCAGCGTGACTTGAATTAAATAAGAAAGCAGAAAGTTGGCTTTTAAACACGCTTGACAAAAGCCACAATCCCAAAATCACGCTTGCGGCGGGGAAAGATGTGCGTTTGGTCCATCGCATATCATTAAATCCGTCATTCGGGTGAAGCATTATATAAAACGGATACTGCCACGGACTGTATTTTTTAGATTCATGGTCAACTGCGCGGCGGCGATTAACAAAACCGCTTACAAGGAAAAGCGCAATCAGTATACCGCAAATTGGCAGAATCCACACGAAATTTTTCCGTAAAATTTCCTTGCGCTGCGACTCAAAAGAAACAGAATATCCCGTCTTGTCATTACCAAGTTCAAAATACTCCATCGCCTTTTTGTATTCGCCTTTTCCGTGAAGCGCCTTGCCAAGTCCCGTATATGCAAGTTGCATATTACCGTTATACTTAAGTACCTGTTCCCATTTCTCATACGCCTTATCATAAAGACCGTCATTATGGAGGTTTAGTGCTTCGCGCACGCTCATACCGTATTCGGTGGTTTCAAAAACGGTGATACTTGCCTTTGCACTGTCAAGTACATAAAGTTTGCCGTTATAACTATCAACGGCAGAAAGCGTACCGAAAGTACCCTGCTGAAGACCGTTATTACCCGTTACCGACAAAATTCTGCCGTCGGTTGATGAATACTGAAAAATATGACCGCGTTCACTGTCAATAGCGGTTACAACATCGTCTTCAATTGCAACATCAACAAAACGCGAAACAATAAGCGAACTTCCCTGCCACTCAGTAACCGTATCGCCGTAATTAGCGCCAGTCTCCCAAACATTATTACCCGTGGGATTAAGTTTCTTTATCTGGTCAACATCGTCAACCGAATTACCTGTACAGGTATACACGAACCCGTTTTCGTCCATATCAAAACTGCTGTATTCCTGCGGAATGTTTTTAGCAATCTTTGAAAGTTGAGTTGCATTTAAAATCTTTTTCCACGCTTCCTCAACAAGCAGACCAAGAGTTACTGAAACGCGGTTTGAACCGTAAAACGAATTAAACGTTCCGTCGGCGTTATAAAGAATAGCACCCTCATATGTACCAAGACTTAAAACATAATAATAACCGTTTTTATCACGAAGTACCTTTTGCGGTTGAAACTCTCGTTTCTGGTCGTAAAGCGGGTCGGTAGGTTTTTCAATAACCGTAACCGCCACATCATTTGAATCAAGGGTCAGAACACGTGAATTTGCGGTATCGGCAATATAAACATAATCGTCGTCAACGAATAATCCACGCGGACTGCTAAGCGGACTTTGAACACCGTTAATAATCGCCGCAGTTATGGTCCTTACAACCTTATATTGCATATCCAGAACAACAATTCTGTTATTATCGGTATCTGCAATATAGATAAGGTCATTATAAACAAAAATGTCACGCGGTGCTTTCCAGACACCCGATTCGGTGTTATCGCCGCTTAAAACAGTCTGCGGCGAAAGTGATGCGGGTGCCGATTTGATTTTGCCCTCAACATAAAAGTAACTTTGATATGGCAGTTCGTCAGCCGCCACAAACATAGTAGAAGAAAAAAGGACAAGGGCAAGCATTACCGCGAATATCATACATATTGATTTTTTCACAAGTACCTCTCCCCTTTTATTCCTTGATTCCCGAACTTGTCATAGTTTCGATAACATTACTTTGTGTCAATATAAATATAAGAATCGGCGGTATCATCAAAAGAACGCTACCTGCAACCGAGGCACCTGTACGCTCGATACTGCCCGAAAGTACCTGACTTATTGCATTTGGTAAAAGTTTAAGTTCTTCATTGTAAATGGTACTACCGCTGCTCATAGCCCAAATCGCCTGAAAAGCGTACAATAACAAGGTTAACCAAGCGGGTTTTACCGACGGCATAACAATTCGCCAATATATCGTATAGTGGTTTGCACCGTCGATTTTCGCCGCCTCAATAAGCGCGTTTGGAACCTGATCCATAAACTGCTTCATAAGGAACAGACCAAGAGCCGACGGCAACGACGGAAGTATGTAAACCCAATATGTATTTACAATACGAAGTGTATTTAAAACGAT
>JAZREH010000200.1:0-1673 GCA_045660705.1 Acutalibacteraceae bacterium | reverse complement strand
AATGTTATCACTCTGCCGAATGACGGCGGCGATAAATACTACCACGATATGTATCTGTCGGGCGACCAACTTGTTGTTATGGGTTCCTATTATAAAAGTTTAGGACCAAGTTACGATAACGGCAAAATCGCCACAATGGACCTTGTCGCCATCGAAACCGTAACGGTACTGCTTTTCTATGATGTGTCCAACCCCGAAAAGGTTGAACTTACAGGGCGGCTGTCACAGTGCGGCGATTATAACAGTTCCCGTATGGTGGACGGCACCTTGTATGTTATATCCAATTACTTTGTAAGGCTTAACTTTATGAAAAAGGATGAGCCTGAAACCTACATCCCCACCGTAAGCAAGGGTGAAAAACTTACCCTACTTGAAGCCGACCGCGTAATGTGTCCCACCGATGATATAAATAATTCGTCATACCTTGTTGTCTGCGCTTACAGTGCCGACACCGCCGATTTTGTTTCGACCCTTTCGATTCTGGGCAGTGCCGAAACGGTATACTGTAGCACCGACAACCTTATCACCGCCAATGCCGAGTGGAATTCCGACAGCAAGGACGGTACCTATACCGTAATTCACCGATTCTCACTTGACGGCGGCAAGGTCGAATACAAGGTTTCAGGCAGTGTGCGCGGCACCCTTATCAACCAGTTTGCAATAGACGAGCATAAGGGTTATTTCCGCTTTGTCACAACACAGCAGTATAATGAAGTAATTAAGGAAGACCCCGAAAGTATTACATCCTCAAAGGTCAGGTATGAAGTTTACCAACCCGTTACAACAAACGGTCTTTATGTACTTGACCGCGACCTTAATCCCGTCGGTGCAGTTGACGGACTTGCCAAAGGCGAACGGGTATATTCGGTAAGGTTTATGGGTGATATTGCATACTTTGTCACCTTTAAGCAGGTCGACCCGCTTTTCAGTGTCGATATTTCCAACCCCAAAAAACCCAAGGTTATCGGCGCCCTTAAAATCCCCGGTTTTTCTGAATATCTCTACCCATACGGCGACGGTTTACTGCTCGGTATCGGGCAGGAGGTCGCTGAAAACACCCTGCGTACATCGGGTGTCAAACTTTCGATGTTTGATATATCCGACCCCGCAAATGTCACCGAAAAGGACAAAAATGTAATTTCGGGCAGTAACTACAGCGAGGCACTTGATAACCATAAGGCGTGCATTGTGCACCCAGAAAAAAATCTTATCGGTTTTGCCGTTACGGGCAAAGCAAACGCTTTCGGCGATGTTTATGTGATTTATTCCTACGGTAAGGACGGATTTACCGAACTTGCGCGGATAAAGTGCGACGACTGGATGTCAAAGCGCGGTCTTTTTATCGGTGATGTGTTCTATATTGTCGGATACGACTGCGTAAAAGCCTTTGCTATTGACGGTTTTAAGGCTCTGGGTACACTTGAATTTTAAAATTCGCGAACGAGCATTTGCGAGAAAACAAGAGAAAACGCGAGAAAAACGGAGATTTTGATTTTTAAATTAAAATTTCCGTTTTTTTGTGTTGACAAATTGTTTTTTATATGGTAATATACTCTAGCACGAAAAAAAGTGAAAGATTATTTGGAGGTTTTGGTTATGTCTACATTTATGGCAAAACCTGCCGAAGTTCAGCGTAAGTGGTACATCATCGATGCCGCCGGCAAACCGCTTGG
>JAZREH010000199.1:0-15372 GCA_045660705.1 Acutalibacteraceae bacterium | reverse complement strand
AGCCTTTGTTACTACTGTTCGGCTTCGTCGGTAAGGTCAAAAGGCCTTATGGCGCTCGGTCAGCCGCTGCCTAAACAGGGGCTTGGTCATCCGTGGGTACTTGTCGGCGAAGACAAGATGTCCAAATCAAAGGGTAATGTTATATATGCCGACGAACTTGCAGCGCGTTTTGGCACCGATGCAGTTCGTTATTATCTGCTTTCCGAGATACCCTTTACACAGGACGGCACCATAACCCACGAAAGTTTTATCACCAAGTTCAATGCCGACCTTGCAAACACACTTGGAAACCTTGTAAACCGTTCGATTGCTATGACCAATAAATACTTTGGCGGCAGTGTTTCAAACGACGGTCAAAAGGACCCGCTTGACGACGAACTTATTGCCGCGGCGGGCGAGGCGGTAGAAAAGTATCTGCACCTTATGGACACATACCACAATGCCGATGCCTGCGATGCGGTTATGAATCTTGCAAAGCGTTGCAATAAGTATATTGACGAAACCGCACCTTGGGTACTTGCCAAGGATGAGGCTTCTCTCCCCCGCCTTAAAACCGTGCTTTACAATCTGCTTGAATGCATCAGGTTGCTTGGTGTAATGCTGACACCCATTATCCCCGAAAGTGCCCAGAGTATTGCATCACAAATCGGCAACGACAACAGCACACTTTCTTTCGGTGAGGTATGCGAATACAAAGTTAACGAAGCAAAGCCGCTTTTTGCCCGTATTGATGCAGAAAAGGTACTTGCCGAAATAGCCGCCGAAAAGGAACAGGCTCAAAAGGCTGCAGAAAAGGCGGCTGAAAACACCGTGACTCTGCCCGAAATTGGCATTGAGGACTTTGCAAAGGTTGAACTTAAGACCGCAACCGTAACAGCGTGCGAGCCTATACCCAAGGCAAAGAAACTGCTTAAACTGACACTTGACGACGGCAGCGGAAAACCGCGCACCGTTGCATCGGGTATTGCAAAATATTACACACCCGACCAACTTATCGGTCGCACCGTAATCGTTGTATCTAACCTTAAACCCGCCACACTTTGCGGGGTCGAATCCTGCGGTATGATACTTGCCGCCGACCTGCCAGACGGCGATGTAAAGGTCATTTTTGCCGACGGGATCCCCGCGGGTTGCAAGATAAGATAATATGCTGTATCCCGAAGAATGTAAACTTGATAAACCGCTGATTTTTGACAGTCACGCGCACTATGACGATGAGCGTTTTGACGATTGCCGTCAGCAGTTACTTTCAGACCTTGAAAGCCACGGCATCTGCGGTATCGTCACCTGCGGTTGCGATGAAAATTCCTCCAAAGATGCGTTAAAACTTGCCGAAGATTACCGTTTTATTTACGCGGCGGTGGGTATACACCCAGGTTGTATCGACAGCGGTACTACCGTCGAGCAGATAAGAACTCTTGCACGGCACGAAAAATGTGTTGCTATCGGAGAAATCGGTCTTGACTATTATTGGGAACCGTATGACAAGGATGCCCAAAAGGCGCTTTTTATAAAGCAGATTGAGGTTGCAAAAGAACTTGATTTGCCCATAATCGTACACGACCGCGATGCCCACGCCGATACCCTTGAAATTCTTAAAGAGTTTAGGCCAAATGGGGTTGTGCACTGCTTTTCGGGCAGTCCCGAAATGGCGGCGGAAATCCTTAAAATCGGAATGTATATCGGGGTCGGCGGTGTTGTCACCTTTAAAAACGCCAAACGGCTTCCCGAAACGGTTGCGCTTATTCCAGACGACCGTCTGCTTGTCGAAACCGATGCCCCCTACCTTTCCCCCGTTCCGTACAGGGGTGAAACCTGTCATTCAGGGTATATAACACTGACTGCCGCAAAAATCGGTGAAATTCGGGGCAAAAGTACCGAAGATATACTTACCGTTACTGCAAATAACGCCAAAACATTATTTAAAATAAAATAAACCATAAAAAAGGACAGCCACACCGATTTAGTGTGACTGTCCTAAATTTTTTATCTTTATTTTGTTAAAAGTTCGCAGATAAGCGCACTGTGTTCAGCGGGGTTTTCAACCGCCTTGCCACCGATAAGGCACGCCTCTGCATATAGCAGTTTTGCATACTTTGAAAGTGTGTCGGTATCGGTGTCGTAAAGGGTTTTAAGTTTTTCAGCAATCGGGTGCTGTGCATTGATTTCAAGCACTATCTGTGCCTTAACCTTATTGTCCTGTGCGCCCGGCATAGCATTAAGGGTCTTTTCCATTTCAAGGGAAATTCCACCCTCACTTGCAAGGCATACGGGGTGATTTTTCAGTTTATTGGTGAAACGAACCGAACTTACACCATCGCCGATTGCGTTGCTCATCGCATCAAGCATATCCTTAGCATTGGTGTTTTCTTCTTCTAACGCTTTCTTTTCGTCATCACTATCAAGATTTAGTTCGTTATCGCAAACATTGATAAACTTTTTACCGTCATATTCCATCATCATTTTAAGGGCAAATTCATCAACATTTTCGGTAAGATAGAGCACCTCATAACCCTTATCACGAACGGTGTCGCACTGTGGCAGAAGTTCAATTCGCTCGACCGTTTCGCCGCAGGCATAGAAGATGTTTTCCTGACTCTCGGGCATACGCTCGGTATACTCTTTAAGGGTTGTAAACTTCTTTTCATACGAAGATGTGAAAAGCAAAAGGTCCTTAAGTGCATCCTTATTCATTCCGTAACCGTTATATACACCGAACTTAAGTTGAATACCGAACGCCTCGAAAAACTTCTCATAAGCCTCGCGCTCATTCTTAAGCATCTTTTCAAGTTCGCCCTTTATCTTCTTTTCAACCGTCTTGGCAATAAGTTTAAGTTGACCGTCGTGCTGTAACATCTCACGCGAAATGTTGAGCGAAAGGTCCTCGCTGTCAACAAGACCCTTTACAAAACTAAAGTAATCGGGCAGCAAATCGGCACACTTGTCCATAATAAGAACGCCCTTGCAATACAGTTGAAGTCCCTTTTCATATTCCTTGGTATAGTAATCAAAGGGTGCGTGTTTAGGAATAAACATCAGGGCATTAAAGGTCGCCTGTCCCTCGGTGCTTGTGTGAATAATGCGGGCGGCATCCTCAAAATCATAGAATTTTTCCTTATAGAAGTTATTGTAATCCTCGTCAGTAACCTCGCTTTTAGCCTTTTTCCAAAGCGGAATCATACTGTTAAGGGTCTGTGTTTCGGTTACATCCTCATACTCACCCTCCTTGCCCTCTACAGGCTTTTTAGTGGTGAAATCCATACGGATTGGATGACGGATATAATCGGAATACTTCTTTATAAGTGAACGGATACGGTATTGGTCAAGATACTCACTGTACTTTTCATCATCTGTGTCAGGTTTAATGTGCATAACAACGGTAGTACCTACCGAATCCTTTTCGCAGGGTTCTATGGTATAACCCTCGGCACCGTTTGACTTCCAACAGAAAGCCGTATCACTGCCATAGGCTTTTGAATAAACCTCAACACAGTCACTGACCATAAATGCCGAATAAAAACCGACACCGAACTGACCGATGATGTCAACATTTTCGGTCTTTTCGTTTTCGTTTTTAAAGGCAAGCGAACCGCTCTTTGCAATAGTACCGAGGTTCTTGTCAAGTTCCTCCTCGTTCATACCGCAACCGTTATCAATAACGCGGATAATCCTATTTTCCTTATCGATTTCAATGCGAATCTCAAAATCGTCGGCGGTCATACCTACCGCGCAGTCGGTAAGCGAACGGAAATAAAGTTTATCGAGTGCATCCGATGCATTAGAGATAATCTCACGCAAAAATATTTCCTTATGGGTGTAGATAGAGTTTATCATCATATCCATAAGCCGCTTTGATTCTGATTTAAACTGTTTGGTTCTCAACTGTAATCACCTGAATTTCAAAATTTATATATCTTTATTCGTCAAAAAAATGTTGCTCGGTTTTGGCACACATATAGTGATAAACGGGCAGATGAAGTTCCTGCACCTTAAAGGTTTCGGTTTCGGGAACGCGCACACATACATCACATATATCGCCGAGTTTTCCGCCGCCCATTCCTGTAAGACCGACGGTATAAAGACCGAGTGACTTTGCAACCGTTGCCGCCGCCGATACATTTTTAGAGTTACCCGATGTGCTGATACAAATAACAACATCGCCAACCTTACCAAGGCCCATTATAGCCTGTGCATACATAAGTTCGGGGTCAACATCGTTACAAAAAGCGGTATTAAGTGCGGTTATTGAGGTAAGCGGTACCGCGGGAAGCGCACCCTGAAGACTGTCAAGCCACTCATCGCTTATATCGGGACAAAGTGACTTCATCAAATCGCGCTGTTCCTTAGAAATCGGACGCTTTTTAAGAAAGCCCTTCATAAGTTCACCGACGATATGCTCGCTGTCGGCACAACTGCCGCCGTTACCGCATATAAGCACTTTACCGCCGTTTTCATAGCAATCAATAATCATATCGGTTGCCGCAACGATATCGTCCTTTATGCTTTCAAGCACAGGATATCTACTAACAAGTTCGTTAAGCATTTTATTTTCTCCCTATTTACATAAGTGCCGTCGCAAGCGCGGCGTAATCACCAATCTGTTCGCCAAGTTGTGCGGGTACAACCTCACAACACGATGCCGCAAGCGACAGTGCCTCTTTTTCAATCACGCGCATCGCACCCTCACGCAAAAGGTTTTCGCTTCTTGCGTAAACACTTCCGATAACAATGCGCTGGGGATTCAGTATATCAATAAGCACCGACAAACCGCGACCAAGATATTCAGCACAGGTATGGTACACATCAAGTGCGACAGGGTCACCCGCATCAGCAGCATCGGCAACCGTTTTCGCGGTAATGTCCTCTGCCGTCATACCCGCAGTATAATACATCGGATATTTGCCCTGCTGTGCCGCCTCTAAAGCCTTTGTGTACCCGAGTTGTGCAATTCCGTTGCCGCTGCAGAAACCCTCGAAAGCCCCCGCCTTACCGTAGCCTACAGGTCCGAAACGGGCAAGGCGGATATGACCGCACTCGCCTGCATTATCATTAGTACCCGTATAAAGTTTACCGTCAAGAATAAGACCTGCACCAAGTCCCGTACCAAAGGTCATGAAGACCATATTTTTACAGCCTCTGCCTGCGCCGAATTTCCACTCGGCAAGCGCACAGGCGTTTGCATCGTTCTGAAGATATGCGGGTACACCGAAATGCCTGCTTACTATATCGGTAACCTCAACATAGTCCCAACCCGTAAGATTGGGCGGACCTAAAACAACGCCGCGGCTACTGTCAAGCGGACCGCCACAGGATATGCCGATAGAGTCAATTTTTAAGTACCCTATCATATCGTCGGCAATGGCCATAAGTTTTTCAAGCATCTCTTCGGGCGGTATGTTAAGGTCGGTCGGTATTTTGCGCTTTTCAAAAATCTGAATCTCACCGTTTTCAAAAGCACCCGTAATAACCGCACATTTCGTGCCGCCGATATCAAAACCCAAAAGCATAGGAATCCTCCCTATAAAATAACGCCGTCCCTATATAAGGAACGGCGATTAAAATTTTAATTCAGCAATTAAGCGCCGAACTTACCAACATTAAGTTTTACACCGGGGCCCATAGTTGTTGCGATAACGCAGGACTTGATGTACTGACCCTTTGTTGCGGCAGGTTTTGCCTTAACGATAGCGCCCATAAGAGCGTCAAAGTTTTCCTGAAGTTTCTGGGGACCGAAGGAAACCTTACCGATGGGGCAGTGAATGATGTTGGTCTTGTCAAGACGGTACTCAATCTTACCAGCCTTTGCCTCGGTAACAGCCTTGGCAACATCAGGGGTAACGGTACCTGCCTTGGGGGTAGGCATAAGACCGCGCGGACCTAAAACCTTACCAAGACGACCAACAACGCCCATCATATCGGGTGTTGCGATAACAACGTCGAAGTCAAGCCAGTTTTCATTCTGAATCTTGGCAACGAGTTCCTCTGCACCTACAAAATCAGAACCTGCTTCTTCAGCAGCCTTGGCATTGTCGCCCTTAGCAAAAACGAGGGTTCTGATGGTTTTACCGGTACCGTTCGGAAGAACAACTGCACCGCGAACCTGTTGGTCAGCGTGACGGGAGTCTACGCCAAGACGAACGTGGATTTCAACGGTTTCGTCGAACTTTGCAGTTCCGGTCTTAACAGCAATTTCTACTGCTTCTTCTACATCGTAAAACTTACCTGCTTCGATAAGTTTAGCACTTTCATTATATTTCTTTCCGTGTTTCATAGTGTTAATTTACCTCCCAATAAGTGGTTAAATCGGAATTATCCTCCCACGAGAGAGAATCAATCGACAACTTCGATACCCATACTACGTGCGGTACCAGCAATCATGCTCATAGCAGTTTCGATGGTAGCGGCGTTAAGGTCGGGCATCTTGGTCTCTGCGATTTTTCTTATCTGCTCGCTTGTAATCTTTGCAACCTTGGTCTTGTTCGGAACACCCGAAGCCTTGTCAATGCCGCAAGCCTTTTTAATAAGAACGGCAGCAGGCGGGGTTTTAGTAACAAAACTAAAAGAACGGTCGGCATAAACGGTAATAATTACCGGAATGATAAGACCAACATCGTTTTTGGTTCTTTCATTGAATGCCTTTGTGAACTCCATAATATTAACACCGTGCTGACCAAGGGCAGGACCGACAGGGGGAGCAGGTGTAGCCTTACCGGCGGGTATCTGTAATTTAATATAACCTGTTATTTTCTGAGCCATAATAGCACCTCCAAATTGCATTTAGTGTAACTTTTGTCACACTAATCATCAAGAGAAATCTGGTCGAGTTCGAGTTCGACGGGGGTTTCTCTACCGAACATTGAGAGTACAACACAAACATTGTTGTTTGCGGTATCAAGTGTCTTAACAACACCGCCGTAACCCTCAAGAGGTCCGCTTATAATCTTGACATTGTCACCCACCGCATACTTAACCTCAACGCTGTGCTTTTCAACGCCAAGTGCCGCAACCTCACTGTCGGTAAGGGGAACGGGCTGTGATGCGGGACCGACAAAGCCTGTACAACCGCGGATATTACGGACAACGTACCAGGAATCATCGGTGACAATCATCTTTATGAGTACATAACCGGGGAATATCTTACGCTCAACCTCACGCTTTTTATCATCCTTGATTTCGGTGACGGTTTCGGTAGGAATCCTTATATCCTGAATAAGGTCCTGCATTCCGCGGCTTTCGACCATTGTCGCAAGGTCGCTTGCAACCTTGTTTTCATAGCCGGAATAGGTATGGACAACATACCATTTTGCATTATTTTTGTCAGCCATACTTTACCTCCAATAGGACATTAAGCGCCCAGTATGAGTTTAAGCAACTGACCGAGACCCAAATCAACAAGCCAGATAAATGCACCGATAACAAGGCACATAATAAGAACAATAACGGTGTTCTTAACGATATCTCTGGGACCGGGCCATACGATTTTCTTTACCTCGCTCTTATAATCGCGAAGGAAGCGTACGATTCGCTTCGGGATAGTCAGACGCTCACCCTTGGAAGCGAGAACATCGATATAGTCATCTATAAGAAGATAAGCAATACCAACGACTGCAAAGAGGAGCAGTGCTATCGCTGCAATAAGCACAAACGGTGCATATTCAATTGCGGAAACACCCAATGTATCAAGCGGGCGTATATCCACAAACTTACCGGCATTGCTAAGTGCGATAACAAGCATATAAATGCCCGCACCAAGACCGAATGCAGGTGAGAAATATCTGCACTTCTTTGACTTGAAGGTCGCGATGCTGAGGACAAGTCCTATCGCGGTAAGCCAGAAACAAAGCCAGATATCAGCCGATTTTGCCATAGCATATTCACTGCCGGCAACCTCAACGTCACCGCCGAAGCCGAGAACAGCACCGATAACAGATATTTTTTCACCTGCTACCGTAATATTTGCAAAATCAGCAAAGAACAGCACGAGTGAAGCAAGAGCCAAAACAATAGCGAGTATCTGACAAATCTTGTTTAAAGTTTTCATTTTCAGACCTCCTACTTTGTTTCCTTGTGTAGGGTGTGCTTTCTACAGAACCTACAATACTTGTTCATCTCAAGCCTATCAGGATCGTTTTTCTTGTTTTTCATAGTGTTGTAATTGCGTTGCTTGCATTCTGAGCAAGCGAGTGTAATTTTCACTCTCATAACGGCACCTCCCGTTTTACGGAAATAATTTTACCCCTGTCAATCGGAAGAAAAAACCGACTGCAAAGGCGTTAGCCTCCCTCATTATGGTTCGCATTTACCGTACCGCATCACAACATATAGATGTGACACAGAAAGCACAATACGATATGAGCGATTACCACGTTGAAATCGGTCCTTTGCAAAAAAAAAGAACCTTTCAGAGGTAGTAAAATTATACCACACACTCCCCGAAAGGTCAAGCATTTTTTTAAGTTTTTATTTATGATATGTCGAACCCTCGTTAATTTTAAAGCCGCGGTATATCTGTTCAAGCAACATCACCCTGAAAAGTTGGTGCGGAAAGGTCATTTGCGACACCGAAAGTTTTAATTCCGAAAGCCTTTTTATTTCGGCTGACAGACCGTAGGAACTTCCCACTATAAAGCACATCGGCTTTCCCTCACGGCACCGCCCCGCGATAAGGTCGGCGAATTTTTCGCTCGGCATCTCTTTGCCCTCGACACAAAGCGATACCGTATATGCACCCTTGGGAATTTTTGACGATATCATCTGCGCCTCACGCGAAAGGGCATTTTCAATCTGTGATGCCGATGCATTATCGGGCAACTGTTCGGGGGTCAGTTCAACAACCTCAAGATTACAGTACCTTGAAAGCCGCTTTTTATATTCATCTGCGGCATCCCTTAAATATGCCTCTTTGAGTTTTCCAAGGGTTATAAGTGTAACCTTTATCACAGCGGTATCACTCCGTTACATTCAGGTTTTGCAACCGTTATTATATAGTCGCGGTCTGCGGTGGCGCCGATATCCGAAAGGGTCGCACGCGCACTTGAAAGCGCAAGCATCGGAAGATTGTTATTACGGCTTAGATGCCCAAGTATAAAACGGCTTGTCCCACCCTTAAGAAGTCGTGGGAGTTCAGCCGCACAGGCATTATTTGAGAGATGTCCGCTTTCGGACAGTATACGGAGTTTTAAATGCGGCGGATACGGACCGCGTCTTAGCATCTCGACATCGTGGTTTGATTCAATAAGCACAGCGGGAAATCCGTCAAGCGCCTCTCTGACCTCATCAGTCACGATACCAAGGTCGGTACACACAGCGGCTATCTTTTTATCGCCCACCGAAACGGTATAGCCGCTTGACCCCGCACAGTCGTGGCTGGTCGCAAAACGCGACAGAATAATATCGCCTACTGCCACCTGTCCGCTATCGGCACAGATGATATTTGTATCGGCGGGTATACGGTCCTCGCGCGTGAGCGCTTCAAGCGTTTTGGTCGAGGCAACAAGCGTCGCACCCGATTTTTTTAAAAAGACCTTAAGTCCGTTTATATGGTCGATATGCTCATGCGTGACGGCAACGGCAAGTATATCCGATATATTACCGCCTGCGGCAGTTATTGCCGCTTCAAGCCTTTTACAGGATGCACCTGTATCAACAAGCAGTGACCCTGCCGATGTCGAAATATATGTACTGTTCCCCGACGAGCCGCTGAAAAGCGGACAAATTCTTGCCACAAAATCACCCCACATAAAAACGGGAGGGGCAAGCCCCTCCCCGAATAAATTAAGCCTGTTTCAAAACCTCGGTACGCTTTTCAATCTTTACACGCTTTATATCAGCACCGAGTTTTGTGAGTTTTTCAGCCAGATTCTCATAACCGCGGTCGATGTGGACAATCTCCTCCACCTCGGTAATACCTTTAGCCATAACACCCGCAATAATCATTGCGGCGCCCGCCCTTAAATCAACGGCGCGTACAGGCGCGGAATTAAGTTCCTTTACACCCGTAATAACCGCAACCTTGCCGTCAACCTTGATTTTGGCACCCATAACGGTAAGTTGGCCAACATATCTGAATCGGCTGTCCCATACACCCTCGGTCACCATACTTGTACCGTCGGCAACACAAAGAAGTGTAGCAATCTGCGGCTGCATATCGGTCGGAAAACCGGGATGCGGCATTGTCTTGACATTACAGTGCTTTGGACGGCCGTTCATACGGACACGGATTGCCTCATCATACTCCTCAATAACGGCACCCGTTTCAACGAGTTTAGCCGCGATTGATTCAAGATGTTTTGGTGTTACATTTTCAATCAGCACATCGCCGCCTGTAGCCGCGGCGGCAACCATATATGTGCCTGCCTCAATCTGGTCGGGAATGATACTGTATGTCGTACCCTTTAAATGCTCAACCCCGCGTATCTTAATAACGCTTGTACCTGCACCCATAATATTGGCGCCCATAGAGTTAAGGAAGTTTGCAAGGTCAACAATATGCGGTTCGCGTGCGGCGTTTTCGATAACGGTAAGTCCCCTTACCCTTGCCGCCGCCAACATAATATTTATGGTAGCACCGACCGAAACCACATCAAGATATATTGAACTGCCCAAAAGTTTTTTCGAGCGTGCCTCAACCATACCGTTTTCAAAGGTAACCTTGGCACCGAGTGCCTCGAACCCTTTTATATGTTGGTCAATAGGGCGGGTACCAAAGTCGCATCCTCCAGGTGGGGCAACGCGGGCACGACCCATTCTGCCAAGCAAGGCGCCGAGAAAATAACTCGACGCACGCATCCCCTCTGCCATCTGTTTAGAAACGACAAAGGAATTTACATTCGTGGGGTCAATTTCAACTGTGGTTTTATTTATTGTGCGAACATGCGCGCCAAGGGCACGCATCGCCTTTAAAATGGCTGATACATCCGATATTTCGGGGAGATTTTCAATCACACACGGACTGTCTGCCAAAAGCACGGCAGGCAGAATAGCAACGGCGGCATTTTTAGCGCCGCTTATACGAACGCTTCCTTTAAGCGGCTTTCCCCCGCAGATAACAAACTTTTCCAAATCACGCACTCCCGTTCGATTCATATGTTCACAGGCTGACGGATTACAGCCCAACAGGATTAGTATATCCGAAATCAGAGCGATAATTTATTTTCCTTTTGTACGCTTCGTTCTGCCAAGGTAGAACGGATACTGATTAGCCACATCATCAGGCAGAAAACGGTTTGATTTTTTGCTGTGCTTGTGATGACGCGAAAGATTTTTGTTGCGGAAATAAAATGCAATAAACAGAATCATAAAGATGCCTGTAGCAAGCATTGTAAGGGTTGAAAAAACGCTTTCGTGAAGCAGTGCGGAATTTCCCGACAGCACCACCAAAAATCGCGGAAGTGATGCGGTAACCGAAAAAATCGTGGCACATATACCCGATGCCATAAGCATACGGCTTGTGGATTCAAGACTGATTCCGTTTGCAAGCCTTGCGTAGGCGAGCATAAACACAAGAGTCGATGCATAAGCGGCACAAACATATATGTTATCGGTGATAAGTGCAAGGGTCGAAACCGACATAAATACATATATAAGTTTAATTGCCCAGTATACAACAGGAAGTATAAAAAGCGGTGCGGGGAGTTTGAACTGTGCAAACGCCTTAAGACCGTAAGCGGCGAAGAAAAGACCCGTAAAGCAACCAAATGCCTTCAGCGCTATATCAACATAGATATTAGACAGCGATGCTGCACCCGCAGTAAATACCTCACCAAATACAGCAAAGGAAAGAAGCAACGACGAAATACCGAGGAAAGGATTTATCTTAGGCATCTTAATAGGACAGCGTCTGACCGATACACCGATCAGCGCACCGACGAGTGCCGCCACACAGACAATTGCCGTCATTATGACACCAACCGACTTGTATTCGGTCTTTATAAACCCTGTTGCCGTATCAAGGGTAAAAAATAACTGAAGTGTTCTTATAAGTGTACAGGCGCAAAGCGACACCGCAAAAAACCACATAATATATTTGAATTTCATTTTATATTCACAGCTTTCAAAGACATTAAATCACTTTATGCCACATAAACATAATATAGAAACATTTTAACTAAAAAAAGCCAAAATGTCAATACAAAAGAAGAAAAAGAAGTGTGATTTTATGAAAAATATTTTTTTTAATGCCATATCTGTACTTTGTGCACTTATACTTCTGCCGCTTGGCGCACTGTCAGAAAAGCCTGTTTCAGACACTCCCGACACCTTTGAGGCATCCGCACAGGAGGATCAGGTAGTATATGATGACAAAGACACATTCCGCATACTGATAAAGGAAAGCGGCAAGGTAGAGCAAATCGATGCCGATACATATATAACGGGGGTTGTTGCCGCCGAAATGCCCGCACTTTATGAAACCGAAGCACTGAAAGCACAGGCGGTCGCGGCATATACATATGCACTTCGCAAAAGAAATGCGGCAAAGTCAAGCGAATACGACCTGACCGACGACCCTGATATTGACCAGTGCTATATCGACAGTAATAAAATGCAGGAAAAATGGGGCGACAAAACGCCCGAATACCAAAAGAAAATAGCAGATGCCGTAAAGGCGGTAAGCGGCAAATACCTCGAATACGACGGTGCGCCCGCACTTACGGTATATCACGCACTTTCGTCGGGCACTACCGAAAGTTGCAAGGATGTATGGGGCAGCGCGGCCGACTACCTTGTGCCTGTCGACAGCGCCTGCGACAAGACGGCACAAAACTATCTTTACACCGCAAGATTTACGGCACAGGAAATGACCGAAAAACTCAAAAAACTCTGCGATACAACGGGCGAGGCGGCACAGTGGTTTTCAAATTCCAAAACCACAAAATCAGGCAGGGTCACAAGCCTTACGGTCTGCGGCACCGAACTTACAGGGGCACAGATAGCCGATGCCCTCTCCCTGCCCTCGACGGCGTTTAGTGTAACCTATGCCGACGGAAACTTTACGGTAGAGTCGCGCGGCAGAGGTCACGGGGTCGGTATGAGCCAGTACGGCGCCGACTGTATGGCAAAAGACGGTAAGACCTACAAGGAAATATTACTTCATTATTATACGGGTTGCAAACTTAAATAACTAATGCCTGTGCAGACAAATCGTCGCACAGGCATAAATTTATATTCTGTCTTTATCGTTTTTTCTTCTTGTAAGAAAGTCCTCTAAAATAATCACCGCCGCCACAGCATCAACCGTAGCCTTACGCTTTTTACCGCGCGTATCGGTCATATTCAGATATGTGTGCGCCGAAACGGTTGTGCATCTTTCGTCCCACAAAACGGTTTCTATTCCGCTTTTATCGGCGATTTTTTGGGCGATTTCGGTGCATTCCTGTGCCCTTTCACCGCTTGAACCGTCCATATTTTTAGGAAGGCCGACAACTATCATACCCGCGCCGTATTCCTCGGCGCAATTGCATATTCTTTCAATAAGGCGTTCAGTATTATACTCATTTATAACCGTTTTGGGGAAAGCAAAACCCTCGCCCGCATCAGAAACAGCAATACCTGTTCGCGCCTTTCCAAGGTCTACCGACATTATTACCATTGTTATTCCTCCGGCGCGTCGGGGACGGCACTTGCTTTGGGTACACATTCCTCGGGCAGATGTGAATGGTCGTTATAAAACACCAACTCGACATTCATATCATCATCGAACCTTAAAAGGGTAATTGCGGTATTAAAGCCGTAAGGCACCTTTGGAAGACAGTTTAAATCGTCAAAAAGCAGACGGGAAAGCAGTGCACGAATAACACCGCCGTGGGTTGCAACGGCAATTTTTTTATTTTTATAGGTTTGTGCTGCTTTTTGTACGGCATCCCATATGCGTACATATACCGACGGTTGCGTTTCGCCGCCCTCGGGCGCAAAATCCTGAGGACGGTTGTTCCACATATCGACAAATGCAGGGTCAGGAAAAAGGTCTTTGAAGGGTACACCCTCATAAATGCCGCAGTTCATTTCAATAAAACCGTCATCAATCACAACATCAAGACCCTTACGGTCGGCAATAGCGTGTGCGGTAGCACGGGTACGCTTTAGCGGGCTTGCCAGCATAATATCAACATCGATACTGTCGAATCTTTTGGCAAGGTGTTCAAGTTGGCGTCTGCCCATCTCGGTAACCTCGGTATCAAGTATACCCTGAACAACGCGGTCAACATTGCCCTGTGCCTCACAATGCCTTACAAGATATAATTCTGTCATAAATATCACCGACAGACATTATACAACAATTTACCCTAATTTACAAGTACTTCATTTTGCAGTTTGGCGCCTTCAAAAAACGCGTGCAGATTTTCCATAGTCGCGCCCGCAATACCGTCAAGTGCCTCCCTTGTCAGAAACGCCTGATGGGAGGTTACAAGTACATTCGGCATAGCGATAAGGGTAGACAGTGTGTCATCGTGAATGATTTCCTCCGACTTGTCTTCAAAGAAAAGCGAAGTTTCCTCCTCATACACATCAAGACCCGCAGCCCCTACCCTGCCCGACTTTATGCCCTCGATAAGGGCGGCGGTGTCAATAAGTTTTCCGCGCGAGGTATTTATTATATACACACCGTTGCGCATCTTTTCTATAGACTCTGAACCTATAAGGTGTATATTTTCTTTGTTCAGCGGGCAGTGAAGTGATATAATATCGCTTTCGGTAAGCAGTCCGTCAAGTGTAACATATCTTCCGCAAAATTCATCGTTTTCATACGGGTCGTATCCGATTATTTCCATACCGAAACCGCTGCATATATCAGCAAAGGTGCGCCCGATTTTTCCCGTACCTATAATGCCCACCGTCTTACCGTTCAGGTCAAAACCCGTAAGACCCTCAAGCGAAAAGTTGTGGTCGCGGGTGCGTATATAGGCGCGGTGCAGTTTTCGGTTAAGTGTCAGTATCATTCCCATAGCGTGTTCGGCTATAGCATACGGCGAATATGACGGCACATTAACCACCTTGATTCTGCCCGCCGCCGCTTTAAGGTCGACATTGTTATAACCCGCGCACCGCATAGCAATCACGCCGACTCCGTAGTCGGTGAGTTTATCGATAACGGTGCGGTCTATCGTATCGTTTACAAAAGCGCATACTCCGTCACAGCACGCCGCCATACTTACGGTGTCGGCATTAAGTTTGTTTTCAAAGTACCGAATGTTAATATTCTCGTCGGCAAAACGCTCAAAACTTGCCCTGTCATAGGGCTTTACATCAAAAAAAGCCACAGTTTTCAACTTCAAGTTTCCTCCATAGTGTCACACTAAAACAAAATATATTTATATTATTGCTTATTAAAATCAACATATACTATTGATATAAGAATATATGTTTGGTATAATG
>JAZREH010000198.1:0-2619 GCA_045660705.1 Acutalibacteraceae bacterium | reverse complement strand
AACTATCGATTGGACTACCGGTTTTCCTGAAACCAACGCAAGCGGAAAAATCATATATCAAGTATATGTTGGTCTTTTCTCAGCAACCAGAGGTGCTACCGTAAAAAATATTGTATTTGATAACGCCAATGTTTCGGTAACAAACCCAATAAACCAGAACTTTGCGGGCGTTGTTGCAGGAAGTGCTGAAACTCTTGACAGTACGCCGAGTTGTTATACCAACATACATATTAAAAATTCCACCGTTGCAATAATCAAAAATACAGGTAGCGCTTCAGGTGCAGGTTCATTTGTCGGAACCACAAACAAGCGTACAACCTCTGTAGCAGGTGGGCTTGTGCTTACCGACTGCTATTCCGATGCAGATATTACCAACAAAAGCACCAACGGTCAAAGTACCTGCGGTGGATTTGTTGGCTATGCATACGGAACAAATTCAAACGGAATTAAATTCAGCAACAGCATATTTGCAGGTACACTTACCACTTCTAAATGGAAAGGTGCCGTTATTGGTAGATGCAATGATTCCGCCGTAACCCGCGTTATCACCAATGTTTACACCACCGCCGGAATTGAGAATACCGCTACCGACGGCGCCAACATAAGTGTTGGTTCAAGCGGAGATTATAACAGCGCCGCCGACCTTGAAACACTTAAATTCACCAATAAATATTGGTACGACACACCCGTCGGTGCAAGACACCGTCTGACGCTTGTAAACGGCGATATCGATGGCAACGGTATATTTAATGCCGACGATGCCGCATATATCAGAAAGTATCTGCTTGGCTTCAAAACACAGATAGATTCTGAAACCGCCGATGCAAACGGCGACGGTAAAAACGATATTCTTGACCTTATAAGAATCAAAAAGAATATTGCGGGCATTTAATTTATTTAGTGTCGGGCAACCTGTTTGCCCGACACTGTTTTACTTTTTTCGACAAATAGTGAAAAATTAAATAAAATTTAGCGCTTTAAAGTCTTTAAGCAAACAAATATGCATAAATATAAAAAAGATGGTGCATAAATTTAAAATTTTCTATTGACGGATAAAAAAAATCGTAGTATTATTTTTTTATAAAGTTATCAGGAGGAGTTTTACAATGTTTAAGTCTGAATATTTAAACAAGGTTTATGCCGGCGTTGAAGCACGCAACCCCGGTGAAAATGAATTCTTGCAGGCGGTTCGTGATGTTCTTGAATCACTTGAACCCGTTGTTATGCAGGACAGCAAATTTGAAAAGAACGGCGTTATCGAGCGTATGGTTGAGCCTGAGCGTATGATTTCTTTCCGCGTTTCGTGGGTTGATGACAACGGTCAGATTCAGGTTAACCGCGGTTACAGAGTACAGTTTAACTCTGCTATCGGTCCTTACAAGGGCGGTCTTCGTTTCCATCCGTCGGTTAATGCATCGGTTATTAAGTTCCTCGGTTTCGAGCAGACCTTTAAAAACAGTCTTACCGGTCTTCCTATGGGCGGCGGTAAGGGCGGTTCCGACTTTGACCCCCGCGGTCGCAGTGACGGCGAAATTATGCGTTTCTGCCAGAGCTTTATGACCGAACTCAGTAAGCACATCGGTGCCGATACCGACGTTCCCGCAGGTGACATCGGCGTTGGCGCACGCGAGGTTGGTTATCTCTACGGTCAGTATAAGCGTCTTCGTAACGAGTTTACGGGCGTTCTTACCGGTAAGGGTATCTCCTACGGCGGTTCGCTTATCCGTCCCGAGGCTACAGGTTTTGGTGCCGTTTACTATGCTGCCGAAATGCTTAAGACCTTTGGTGAGGAAATAAAGGGTAAGACCTTTGCAGTATCGGGCTTCGGTAACGTTGCTTGGGGTACCGTTAAGAAGATTAACGAACTCGGCGGTAAGTGTGTTACCATTTCGGGTCCTGACGGCTACATATATGACGAAGACGGCATTTGCACCGAGGAAAAGATTAACTTCCTCCTTGAAATGCGCGCTTCGGGTCACGACAAGGTTAAGGATTATGCCGACAAATTCGGTGTTCCCTACTTTGAGGGCAAGCGTCCTTGGGGCACCAAGGTTGACGTTGTTATGCCTTGCGCCACACAGAACGAGGTTGGTCTTGACGATGCTAAAAACATCGTTGCAAACGGCGTTAAGTACTATGTTGAGGTTGCTAATATGCCCACCACCGACGAGGCAGTTGCATACCTTAAGGAAAACGGCGTTGTAATCGCCCCCTCAAAGGCTGTTAACGCAGGCGGCGTTGCAGTTTCGGGTCTTGAAATGAGCCAGAACTCAATGCGCTACAGTTGGACTGCCGAAGAAGTTGATGCAAAACTTCAGCAGATTATGAAGAACATCTATGCAAACTCCTATGCCGCATCCAAGAAGTACGGTATGGAGGGTGACCTTATTGCAGGTGCCAACATCGCAGGCTTTGAAAAGGTTGCAGATGCTATGATTGCACAGGGCGTTGCATACTAATACTTAAAAATCTTAAAACTTCTGCTCATTTTTTGTGGGCAGAAGTTTTTTTAATTTCCCCTTGACTTTTGCGCGTTAAAGTGCTACAATGTTATTACATTCACAAATGGAAGCGAGGTAAACGGTATGTTCGTATATTTTATTTATCGATTTTATTACT
>JAZREH010000197.1:0-3319 GCA_045660705.1 Acutalibacteraceae bacterium | reverse complement strand
AACCGTAATTACAGATTTTTGAAACATCACTTGCCACTTTTTCAAGTGTATACGGATGAGAGGGGTCAAACACTTTACCGTTATCATGGGTTCTTAACAAAGCATTTTCGGGAAAATCTTCACAGGTTAAAAGCGGTCTGAACCACACACCTGCATTTATTCCGTTCTTATGAATTTCCTCGCTTGCGCGCTCGATACTGCCGAATTTTTCACTGCTGTCCCAAGGACCGCCAATATAACGAAATTCACCCTCGGTGCGCTTAATCTGCCACCCATCATCAATAACTAAGAAAGGTTTGTGTTTTAATCCTTTAGTAAGGCTTGATAATATTTCAATTTCGCTGGTTACAATGTTCTGTGTAACCCTACCGTAAGCCCAATACCAATCATTAAGACCAAAAATCGGTTCTTTAGGCAAATTGGGTTTATCGCACATCATACCTGTAAATATAGTTGCCGTTTTATAATAATCCTGATTATCGGGAACTATATATTCCACAATTTCGCACGCAAGTAGAGATTCTTTCAAATCCGTACCGCCCGTGCCAGATGTTAAATTTAAAAAAAGGGTAATACCTTTAGTATCAACCTGCCAAAAAGCAAAACAGTCGGCGCCCGTTTTTACACCATAGCAAGCCATTTTTTCTTTAGAACGCAAATAACAATACCACGGCAGAATACGATAACCGAGAAGACTCGTCCAACAAATCGCTATTTCAGAGCCGCAACAAACCCATGTATCACCGCAAACGCTCTCAACAAAAGATAAATCAGCATTAAATCTAAACTTTAAAAACTTAATCGGCGAGCCTGAGGGATGAACGATAATTTTTGCGCTATTATTTTTGACTATAAAATCATAATGCACAGGACAAGGTGCCGATGTGTCTTCCTCGAAACGATAACTACTCTTTTCAGTTGCGCCAATAACAAAATCAGGTTGTCGCAACAAAGACGGAAAATCCATAAAACTCCCCCTGATAACAAACAACTAAAACTACGACATTTGCTGTATTTGTAATGTTTTAGCAGTTGCCTTAAACACATCTTGCATCGGTAAAATGACATTGCCTTTACCGTCTAACACATTATAAAAATCAGTAAGATAATCGACAGATTGCTCCTGTTCTTCCAAAAGAATAGGTTCTTTTTTTCCTGCGATATAATAATATGATTTTTCTTCACCAAGTGCAAAAGAAACCGTTCCCTTGGTACCCCAGATATAAAACTGCCAATAATAAGGCAATGCGAATTCTACACCGTCGGGTATAGCGTATGAAACATCCGCTAAAATTCCCGCGTTATTGTCGGCAACAAGCATAAACTGTGCACTGTCTTTAAACTGCGGCGCTTTATCGGCGAACTTATTCCAACATCTTGAAGATAAAATTTCTTTTACTTCCAGTCCCAAAGCGTAGAAAACAGCATCTATTCCGTGAATAGCGATATCGTTTATAACACCGCCGTGCTTCCCGTCTTCAAAATACCACATCGGTCTTCGTCCGTACAAAAGCGGATGCTGACCGCCGAAATAGACATTATTGATTTCGCCGAGTGCACCGCTTTCCATAAGTTTTTTAAGCGCAACAATCTTCTTTTCAAATCGCATCGTAAACATACAACTGACAAAAAGATTTTTTTCTTTGGCAATTCTTTCGATTTCATAAAGTTCTTCGATATCGGTGCAAAGCGGTTTGTCGGCAATAACATTTTTGCCCGCCTTTAACGCCGCTATCGCCATTTGTCCGCGCTGACCGTAATATCCACCCAATGCCACAACATCGACATCACCGTCGCAAAGCAGTTCATCATAACTTTTATATCTACACGAAACACCGTTATTTTCGGCGTTTTCACGCGCCGATTCATCTTCCTCAAACGCGCCGACAAAGTTATAAAGCGGATTTTCCGTCGCCATTCTGAAAAGTTCGAATATATGTCCGTGACGAAGACCAGCAAATGCAATGTTTAAAGTTTGTTTTTCCATATAAATTTCTCCTGACTGAAATCTTTTACATCAATCCTAACCTGCGGGCAACCGCATCGAATAAAAGGTCATTACCGTACCTGTTCATATGAATGTTGTCATAACGCCACTGCGAAACATCCATTGAAGAAAAAAGTTCCCTCATTGATAGCGTGTCTACCCTGTCTTTTCCGAATTGCTCGCATACCTGCTTTATTACCCTATCATACACTTCCATCGTAAGCAAACTTGTATATACTGTATCACCCGTATAATCCAATTCAGGATTTTTAGGGTCGTGTCCTGCGGGCGGCAAAAGATAAAGCATTTTACAGTTCGGCGAACAGTCAAAAATCTTATTTAACAGTTCGGTAAGATTCTGCCTGAAAACTTCAGGCGCATATTTAATTCTGTCATTAGCCCCAAGTGTAAACAGTAAAATGTCGGGTTTATGGTTTCCGATTCGTTCATCAAAATTGTCCAAAAAGAACTGCGTGGTCTGGGCGCCCTTACCACTCATACTGATTTGTATGTTCTTGGCTCCAACGCCTGCTACCGTGATTTTAGGGTTCTCTCCCCTGATATTTTCAAAACATACGGTGTGTTCTTTTTTCTGATGGTCACAAGGAATAATAATCTGCATAAGTCCGTAACCTGCATAGTCTTCCAACAAACCCTGTGTGCTTATGTCCTTTTTTACGGTTTCGCCGTCAATAGCGATATCAAAATAACAAAAACTGTCCATTCGCCTTTGAAGATACAAGACACACTCATCACCGCACAGCGACACAGTAAAACTTACATTATTTTTAGGAAAAAGCGTTTTTATTTTTTCCTCAAACATTGCGGTATTCGGCACCTTTGAGTCATTATCAATACCGCTTACACCATCGCAGGAAAATTCAATATCCCCACCGTATATAAACTGTGGGTCGGATGTAATAATACGGTCGCGCAATCTGAAAGACCAACTGCCCATTCCAACACCGCAATCGGTGGCGTTCATTCTGGGCTCGGGGTCATACGAATATCTGTTATACGCGGTACTGCAACCCGATATCAGCAGTTTACATCCTCTTTTATTAAGTGCAGATAAAAAATCCATACTATATAACCTTCCCTTTGACGATAACTGTATCTACCGTAATATTATCGTCAAACAAAACAATATCGGCATCAAATCCAACAGCAATCTTACCCTTATTTTCAAGTTTCATAACCCTTGCGGGATTTACTGTCATCATTTTAACTGCTGAATACACATCAATACCGCCATCTTTCACACAAAAGCGTATTAAACGACCAGCCGTTCCAATACTGCACGCAACCGCGCTCTCGCCCATAAGGCACGCG
>JAZREH010000196.1:0-10625 GCA_045660705.1 Acutalibacteraceae bacterium | reverse complement strand
TTAAATTGTGTTGCCGTCTTAAATGGCGGAGATTATTCGATAAATTTTTACTGAATTCCATAAAAACCCCTTAAAATAAAAAAGTGCGCCAACCGAAGTCAACGCACAAAAAACGCAAACTCCGATAGTCGCCAAACTAATTCAATATACACTACATTTTTGTACCCATATTGATAGAATTTGCGTTTTTATCAAATTCAAATATGGGTAGACACAGATATAGTTATTCATAGTGTAGAGTATATTTTTCATTGTTAAATTAGTTTGGCGTAGATAGTATAACACAAAAAAGCAAAAAAATAAAGGGTTTTTAAAAAAATTGCGAATTTTGTCGCTTTAAAGGGAATTACGGCATTTATTACTTCAAATCGTAAGGTAGCAAAAAGGGAGGGGTTTTGACCCCTCCCTTACAAACAAGGAATATATTTTGTCAACTTATCCGAGAATAACAATACCCGTAATGGCAAGACCGATTGCGGTGTAGTGCTTCCACGACATTTTTTCCTTGAGGAAAATTCTGCTCCAGAGAAGTGAAATGGCGCAATATGCCGAAATTATTACCATACCCGCCGAAAAATCGCTGAACATAACCGCCATATAGAAAATCTGTCCTACCGTTTCGCAAAGACCGCCCCAGTAAAGGTGTTTGTTTCCTCTGAAAAGGGTGTCTTTTTTAACAAGTTTAACCCAGATGAATGCGAATACCGCCAAAACAAAGAATGTCAGTTCAAAAGCCGAGTTTGCGGCATAATCGGTGATGTCGGTCTTCATAAAGAGCAGTTCGTCGCCAACCGTACCGAGAGCATCGATTACAAGGTAGGAAATCGGCAGTAAGAACGCCAGTATACTTTTGGTGTATTTGCGGTTAGCCTTTTGGCGTCTTGCCTCGATAACCTCGGGGTCTTCGTGCCGTTCAACAAAACCGAGCGCCACAATACCTACGGTTATGAGAATAATACCGATTATGGTTGTTGTGGTGACATCTTCGACCGAAAAGATGCCGAAAATAAGGCATAAAAGGAATGCAAGCGCGCCCGATGAGTTGCAGATGGGGGAGGATATCGAAAGTTCGATATAACGAAGTCCGATGTAACCGAGTACCATCGCAAGTATGTAAAGCGCCGCTACGGGCACATAGGTTATGAAGTCAATCAGTTTAAAATCGGTGTAGAAAAGGCTTGCAACCACCTTGGGAACGCCGTCAACACCCACAGTACCGTCGATTAACGCACCGCCGATAAGGGTGATAAAGAAATGGATTCCCATTATAAGCCCTACCGCAAAAACGACCTTCCAATGGCTGTTTTTGTCCTGTTCGCGTGTGCCCATTTTGGAAAACAGGTCAGAACCGCTCCAGCACAGCAGTGCCGCTATTGATAAAAAGTAATATAACATATTTTTTCTCCTTTTAAATAAGTAATAGTTCGGTATACTTATTTAATCGGAGGCGGTCGCCGTCTGAAATGACGGTTTGCCACTCTGTTCCTGTATCTTTTAGTCATTTTTTACTCCGCGAAATTAAATTTCGTATGGTTTTCTGTCTTGTGACCCGCGTTTAAAGGTTTTAAGGCGGGAGGGTCTGTGCCCAACAAATAGGGCGTTTCGTAACGGTTTAAACTATATATAGTAGTTATTCCTCTCCCGAAAGGCGGCGGGCAAAGTCGGCAAGTTCGTCTTCGCTGAAAAATTCTACCGTAAGTGTGCCGCGCCCAGCACCTGTTTTGCTTACCGTAACACGCCTGTGAAGTTCGTTTTTAAGGGAAAGTTCAACCTCGCTCATAAAATTGTCCTTTTTGGGTGCTGTGCTCGGCGCCTTTTTAACCTTTTTGGAATCTGCCGCCATACGCTCAAGTTCGCGTACCGATGCGCCGTCTGCCGCCGCAATCAGCATTCTTTGGCGGTATTCGGGGTTGTCACAGGAAAGCAAAGCACGCGCGTGTCCTGCCGAGATTGACCCTGTGCGCACCGCCTCAAGTTCGGTTTCGTTAAGGTTTAAAAGCCTTAATGCATTGGTTACCGCAGACCGCGATTTTCCGATGGTTTCGGCAACCTGTTCCTGTGTAAGACCGTAACTGTCGATAAGTGTGCGGTATCCAAGCGCTTCTTCAACCGCATTGAGGTCCTCGCGCTGTAGGTTTTCGATAAGCGCAAGTTCCATAAATGTGCGGTCGTCAATCTCCTTTATCATAACGGGAACCTCGTCAAGCCCCGCCATACGGCAGGCTCTCCAACGGCGTTCACCCGCGATTATCTGGTAATTTCCGCCCGCGGTGGGACGGACAACAATCGGTTGAATAAGTCCGTGTTTTGCTATGCTGTCGGCAAGTTCGCCCAGCGCCTCCTCGTCGAAGTCGCGACGGGGTTGCTCGCGGTTAGGCTCGATTTCGGTCAGTTTTACCGTCACCGCGCCGTTGTTTTCGGTTGCATTATCATTAAAAAGTGCGTCAAGACCTCTGCCAAGGCCACCTTTTTTTGCCGCCATATTAACCTCTCCTGTTCTTTTTCAAAAATTCTTTTGCAAGGTCGTTGTAGGCATCGCTGCCCTTTGAACGCTTGTCATAGTACTGAATCGGCATTCCGTAACTCGGCGCCTCGGAAAGACGGACGGCGCGCGGAATGGCGGTTTTATAAAGTTTCGCCGCAAAATATTTCTTTATTTCGCCGACAACCTGCTGTGTAAGGTTCAGTCTGCCGTCATACATTGTAAGTACAATACCCTCAATTTCAAGGGTCGAATTGTAAAGGCGCTTGACCTGTCGCACCGATGCCATCAGTTGCGAAAGTCCCTCAAGCGCGAAATATTCGCATTGAATCGGCACAAGCACCGTATCGCTGGCACAAAGCGCGTTAATTGTTATAAGACCAAGCGACGGGGGACAGTCGATAAAAATAAAGTCGTATTGCTCGCGAACGGTGGACAGAGCCATCTTTAATTGCGCCTCGCGGTGGTCTTGCTCGATTAAATCGACCTCTGCCGCCGCAAGATTCATCGAGGAGGGGACAATATCAACATTCTTGAACTTGGTTTTGGTTATGGTGTTTTCAATATTCGCCTTGCCGATAAGCAGTTCATAGCAGGAATTGGCGCCGTCGCGCTTGCTTATACCGTAACCGCTTGTGGTATTTCCCTGAGGGTCGGCATCGACAAGCAGTACTTTTTTGCCCGAAAGACCGATTCCCGCGGCAAGATTTACGGCGGTGGTGGTCTTACCAACCCCGCCTTTTTGGTTAACAACAGAAATTATCTTACCCAAAGTTGACCTCCAAAGTAAAAATGTTTCACGTGAAACATTGAATTTTTGCCGTTTCACGCCGACCAAAGGTTTCACGTGAAACATTGTATATTCATTATACCAAGACCGTGTTCAAAAGTAAATAGGAAATAATTTTTTGTAACCGTCCTATATATTGTGTATGCGGTAGGGAATAACCGCTTTATCTTGGTATTTTTAAAAAAATTATTTTTTTGATTGACTTTTAACGGCGGTTGGTATATAATTATAAGGCTGTCTGACAGAAAAGTTAATAACGAGGTGTGGCTCAGTTTGGTAGAGCGCTGCGTTCGGGACGCAGAGGCCGCAGGTTCAAGTCCTGTCACCTCGACCAAAAATCCCCGTTCGTAAGAATGGGGATTTTACTTTTTCACTCTTCACTTTTCACTATTCACTAAAAATCCCTTGAAAATTTCAAGTAATGGGTTTTGGGTCTGCTTCGCAGACGAATTTTAAGATTTAACAATTAAAACGGATTAAAAGGTATTGACAATGAGTAAAAGATTAAAAATCGCACTGGTTATTGACACATATTTTCCTATGATAGACGGCGTGGTTATGGTTGTGGACAACTATGCCAAAAGGTTGCAGAACTACGCTGATGTGACGGTTTTTTGCCCTGCAGTAGATAAATCTTTCAAAGATGACCACAATTATAAGGTGGTGCGGTGCAGGTCGTTTAAGCCGTTCTTTCTGGATTATGTTGCGCCGATGCCGCGCTTTGACAGGAAGTTTATAAAATACTTAAATAATGAGCAGTTTGACATCGTGCATATTCATTCGCCGTTTTTTATAGGCTCGATGTGTGTAAGGCTTGCAAAACGCAGAAACATTCCTGTTGTGGGCACTCTGCATTCCCAATACAGGCGGGACATCAAAAAGACTGTTAAAATAGGCTGGCTGACCGACCTGTGTTTAGCGTATCTGATGAAAGCCTTTAATGGCTGTGACGAGTGTTGGGCGGTCAACGAAGAAATCCGCCGCCTTTTCGTTAATGAATACGGGTTGCGGGTTAAAAACAAGGTGAAAAACAACGCGTGCGACCTTTTACCGATTGAGGATAAAACCCTTGCAAGGCAGGAAATTCGGCAAAAATACGGCGTTTTAAAAGAGCAAAAACTATTCCTGTTTGTCGGCAGAATAAATTTCATTAAAAATATACCGTTCATAATTAAAGCCTTGGCACACCTGAAGCAGCAGAACTTCGCGTTTAAGATGATTTTTGTGGGCGGCGGGTCTGATACAGTGGCGCTTAAAAAGATGATACAGGATTATCATTTACAGGATGCCGTTATACTTGCGGGGGAAATACAGGACAGGCACCAACTTGAAAAGATTTACGCGGCAAGTGATTTGTTTTTGTTTCCGTCGCTGTATGATGCGAATTCGCTCGTTCAGATAGAGGCGGCAAGTCAGGCGCTTGCAACCCTGTTTATCAGGGGCGCAAAGACGGCAAGTTCCTGTGTTGAGGACCGAAACGCCTTTATGAGTGATAACGACCACAAAAAATACGCGCAAAAGATTATAAGCATTTTCGAGAATCAGGAACTGTATGAAAAGGTAAGTGAAAACGCCCAAAAGGAGTTATACACCACTTGGGATGACAGCATTAAAGCGCTTATAGAGGATTATGAAAGAGTAATACAGGAAAAGTAAGGGCACCCGCCAAACGGCAGGTGCCCTTAAAATTATAAAATTATTTTTCATCGAAACTGAAACCGTCGATTTCCTCGTTTGTGGGGAGTTCATCGATTATCATAGGGATTCGCGGACGGCGGGGATATTTTCTTATAAGAACGATTACCAAAACCGTCAACGCAATCAGTGCGAACACACCGAAAATTGCGATATATATTATCGCTTTTGCAACATTCGTGAGGGATAGGTACCACTGCACGAATGTGTTTTTTTCGTCTTCGGGCTCTGCTATAACCTCTGTAACGGGGGTGAACTCGGGTGCGCGCTGTATGGTGTTATCCCGCTGGTCATAGCGGTAATAACCGTACTCGCCCTCGCGCCAGCAGTAAACGATGTATATATCGGCAAGTTTTGAACTGTTATAGGCGTATGCCTCGACCTTGCCCGTTTCAAGGGGAAGAACCGTTTCATAAAAACTTGTCGGTGCCGAAACATCGGCGGGAAGTTTTTCAAAGATATAAAATCTGCCGCCGATATCGGTATAGGCTATTTTTTCAAAGCCGTCCTTTTCGCTGTATCTGAACAGTTCGGGTGCATCGGCACCCTCTTTTATAAGCCAACAAAGTGTGACGGTCTGGCTGGGTTCAACAAGGGTGGGAATCTCGACCCCGTTAAAGGTGGTGACCGATGCAGTAAAGCCGCTTGGAACGGCAAGTGCCGTTATATCGTTTAAGATGGTATAGTTAGCATCGTCAACCGTTACGCTGTAGGGGTTTTCGACGGTCGGCTCAACAGGTACAGCCGCATCCTCAGCGGCGGTGTTGCGCTTTATGCTGATGGCGTATTCCTTTTTGGTGGTGCCGTCGGCGGCAAGCACAGTTATGGAAATCTTGTTATTACCCTCACTCAGCGGATAGGTGCCGGCGCCCTCAACCTTAGCGCCGCTGTCAGAGGCGACAGCCTTGACCTTAACGCTGGTAACTGTGTTAGCAACGGTGGCGGAGTAGCCCGTCGTGTTCCTTGAAAAGGCGGGAGAAAGGGTTGCACCCTCAACCGAAAGCCTTTTAAGGTTGGCGTTATCCGACGCCGCAGGGGTCGAAGTTTCGGAGGAAACAGGCGGCTCGGAGGCGGCGGGAGCCTTTATAGTTACAGTGCCGGTTTTGCCCGTTACGGTTTGTGTATCGGCACCCACATATGATACCGAGTGAAGTTTAACATTTGAACTTCCGCTTGCTTTTGCCGTAAATCTTATGGTATATCTTGATTCACTTGAACCACCGGGGGTACCGACAATTTTAACTTGACCGTCAACAAGGTTACAAGAATCGCCGCCGACATAGTCAAGCAACGAAGCATCGTATTGTATGAATGCCTCGGTGGCGTACATAGATTCACCGCCGTCAATTTTTACGGTTACGGTAAATGTATCGCCGATATTAAGGGTATGGCTGTTAAAATATATCTCGCTGCTTGCCGCAGAACAGTTAACACCGCCCAAACTGCAAACAATCACTGTAAAAACAAGTAAAATCAATGCTAAATGTTTAAGTTTTTTCATTTTTTCAACCCCGCTAATTAAGTGTAATTATTCCAAGCAAATGCTTTTGCACATTTGCCAAATCAATTATTGTTATATTTCCGTCACCGTTAGTGTCTGCACCGCTAAATCCGTTACCCGTCAGTACAAGGATGCTCAACAGATGTTTTTGCACATTCGCTAAATCAACTATTGTTATTTTCCCATCCCCATTGGTGTCGCCCTTTTTAACCGCGCTGGGGCTTATCACAGTTCCACCGCCGTCGCCCTCGGCTGTACCTTGCGGTATTGTCAGCACACAGGGGGCGCTCGCTGTTACATTAAGGGTGTAGGTCCTTGTGTAACCCGTTTCTGCCTTTACGGTTATGTTAATGATGTTTACGCCCGCTTGCAGGGTGTTTTTCTGTGGAGTTATAACGGTCGCGCCGCCGTGAAGACCCACATCAATTACGGTATCGCCCGCCACCGCAAATGAGTAACTGAAGTTATACATCGAAAAATTCGGTATATTGGTTGCCGATAAAAGGTAGTAATTGTTTCGAGCGCTGGTTTCGGCGGGTTTTTCGGCGACCGTCTGGGGCATAGATGTGTATACAGGTATACGGAAAACAAGCGGCGCCGTATAGTTGTTTTCGTGGGTTTTCTTAATAAGCCTTCCCGACGAAAGTTGGTCGTAAATGCTTTGTGCGTACTGATGCCCGTAATACGGGGCATTGAGCAGGTCGAAATCTTTATAAAAATATGTGTCCTGTCCGCTTGTTATATAACCCTTGGCGTAAAACTCTGCACCGCCGATAATTGATGCCGAACGGGTTGTCCAGTTCTTTTCCTGTGCATGGCGAAGTCCGTTACCTACTACATCGTCACCCGATGCCTGTATGTTAAAGAAGTTAAAATACTTGCCGTAGGAGGTTGTGCCCGAAATAAGGTCGCTGTTGCCCGAACCCTGCTCTAAACGAAGGGTTGCGGCAAGGACATATGCGCTGACACCCGACCGACGCGCCGCCTCCATAATAACCTTTATGTATGAGCCGCCGTAAGCGGTATCGTCGGGGTCATTATAGCCGTTAGCAAGGAAGGTGCCGCTTACAATCTGGGCAACGCCCGCCTCGGTTTCGGCGGTACTGTATCCCTGCTTTAAAAACATATAAATATCGTCTTTGTTAAGGAAGTTTCTAATGTCCATATAGTACATTACAACCTCACGCGATGCGGTAACCCAGTTGCCCGACTCTTTGTTCCAGCTACCGTCATTCCAGTTATACGCACCGCTTGCAAGTGAACGCCACGAAACACCGTCCGAGTCGTAATTTACAAGTTTTGTCTTCCAGTTTGCGGTTTCGCCGTTTACAGCCTCCTCATAACTCATTGGAAGCCTGTCGGCAAGAAATACCCAGTTTGGATAGATTTCGTGAAGTTTTCGCAGATGTACGCGGTAGTCTTCGGGGAAAGCCGCCATCTGCTCGTCAAAGGAGGGCAGATTTGAGGGCGGTGCGGAGGTGTCGGGTAAAATTCTTATGTAGTCACCGCGTATGTAACCCACATAGCCGTTGTAACTTACCTTGTACCAAGTGTAAGCGTTGTCAATGCCCTGCTTTGTATCAAGTACCGTAACGGTTACCCACTCGGTAGATGAGGTCTGGGTCAGGGGTTCACCTTTCGTGGAGGCATCGGGTCGGATATTAACCGTATATCCTGTAACCTGTGCCATAGTGGCGGCAAGGGTACGGCGGGTTGAAACGCCAACACCGATAAATAAAATCACCGTACAAAGCGTTAAACATATGATTCGTTTAAACAATACGCCGTCACCTCCAAAAAAACAACACTTTTCGACATTATCATACATAATACATTATATATTTATTTGCGTATTATGTCAACTGAAATAAACAAAAACGCGACCGTTTATTGGTCGCTTTTAAAAAATGAAATTATCTGTGTATTTCTCCGCCGATAATTACGGTTTCGATTTCCATATCGCCGTTTACTATCAGCAGGTCGGCATCATAGCCCTCTTTTATAACGCCCTTGTTTACACCAAGCAGTTTTGCAGGGGTTTCGGTTGCCGATTTAACGGCATCGTCAAAGGGTATTCCAAACTTAACCGCACATTTTACACAATCCCACAGCATAACACGGCTTCCCGCAACGGTGCCGTCGGTAAGACGGGCAACATCGTCGGACAAAATAACATCAAGTCCGCCCGATGTGTATTTGCCGTTAGGAAGACCCGCACAGGCAAGACTGTCGCTTATCATAACGACACGCTCTGCCCCGAAAATGCGGTATGCTGCAAGCATTACAGGCTGTGAAATGTGGAAACCGTCGCATATAAGTTGGGGATAGACATCCCGCATAATCGCCGCGCCAATCGGTCCCGAATTTCGGTGGTGAAGCGGCGGCATAGCGTTAAATGTATGGGTCAGACAGTTGGCGCCCGCATCAAAGGCTTTAATCGCCGTATCAAAGTCGCAGTCGGTATGACCGAGCGCCACGATACAGTCGGGGGTAACCTTTTTAATAAAGTCAATCGCGCCGTCAAGTTCGGGTGCGACGGTAATCATCTTTACGCCGTCAAAACCCATAAAGGCATCAATATCGGGGTCTTTTATGTATTCGGGGTTTTGCGCGCCCTTGTACTTTTCGGAAATAAAGGGTCCCTCAAAATGAAGTCCCAGAATATTAGCGCCCTTTACATCGCGCCGTGCGCGGCAGACCTTTTTAAGGTCGTCATAACCCATAGTCATTGTGGTCGGCAGTACCGAGGTGGTGCCGTGGTCGGCGTAGAAGATACACATCGGCTCAAAATCGGCATCCATAGTATCGTGTCCCGCGCAACCGTGGGTGTGGATATCAATAAGTCCCGCAATAACGCGGTTCCCCTTGGCGTCAAGACCCTTTTGACCGCAGTTTTCACAAACGGCGGTAATAATGCCGCCGTCCATTACGATATCACAAAGTTTTCCACCCACAAGGGCATTGTTGATAACCATAAATTACGCCTCGCTGTAAATAACGGTAAGGTCGGGGTGAAGTTGCAGTATAGAAGCGGGTACTTCGGGGGTAACAGGACCGCTGAATGCCTTTTCAAGGATGTCCTTTTTCGCCGCACCGTTTGCGATAAGCACAATACGCTTTGCCTGCATAATCGAGCGCATACCCATAGTAATAGCGCTACGCGGAACATCGTCCTCGCTTGCAAAGAAGCGTGCGTTTGCCTTAATGGTCGATTCGTCAAGGCTTACCTCGTGGGTTTCGGGGGTGAAGCAGGAATCAGGCTCGTTAAACCCGATATGCCCGTCAAGACCGATACCAAGCAGTTGCAAATCAATTCCGCCAAGCGCCTTTATATGCTCGTCATAGCGCTGACCCTCTGCGGCAAGGTCGTCGGCACAGCCGTCGGGAACAAAGGTGTTTTTTTTGTCAATGTTTATGTGGTTAAAGAGGTTGTTGTCCATAAAGTAACGGTAACTCTGGTCGTTTGTGCCGTCAAGACCGACATACTCGTCAAGGTTAACCGAAGTAACCGCCGAAAAGTCGAGTTCGCCCGCGCGGTACTTTTCAATAAGATTTTTGTAAAGACCAAGCGGCGACGAACCCGTCGCAAGACCTAAAACACAGTCGCCTTTAAGGGTAACCTGCGCCGCAAGAATGTTTGCGGCAACGCGGCTCAGTTCCTCGTATGTACCGACCTTTATAAACTTCATTTTTTTATCCCCTTATATGTATTTTTTAACGATTTCTTTCATCTTGTCCCAGTTCTTTTCCATTTCGCTGACCAGTTTAAACTGTGTGCGGCAACGGTCAAGGTTGTGTTCGGGATAGTGTGTTTTAAAGTATGTATCGCCGTTTAAGTAGTCGGTTAAAAAGCGCATACCGCACTCAACCGTCATCATCTTTGAGCCCTCGGGTAAAAGCAGAATCTCATTTTCCTCAATAAGACCGCCGTTGCCGTCGGTGTAGCCCTTTACATATGCCTCGAAAAGTTTAAGGTCAAGGTTAACCTTTGAAAGGTCCTTTTCGTCCTCAGCCGCGGTGTTTGCACCAAAGCGGATTGAATCGCCGAAGTCGTTTACCGAAAAACCGGGCATTATGGTGTCAAGGTCGATAACGCACAGGGCGGTGCGGGTCGCGGCATCAAGCATAACATTGTTTGACTTGGTGTCGTTGTGGGT
>JAZREH010000195.1:0-12167 GCA_045660705.1 Acutalibacteraceae bacterium | reverse complement strand
CTCCTAAAAAAACTGCCCCTTCGGTGTCGGAAGCCGAGGGGGTATGTTTTTGTGCGCGCAGTACAATAATAGTCATTGAAAAAAGCTTTTGCGGATGGTATAATTATCTAAAGTATGTTAGGAGAGATGAAATGAAGCCTGTACTTTATTTTGTAATTCCGTGTTACAACGAGCAAGAGGTGCTTCCCGTAACCGCGCCCATGTTTAAGGCTGCGCTTGAGGGAATGGTATCCGACGGAATGATAAGCGCAAGCAGCAAAATACTGTTTGTAAACGATGGCAGTCGCGACAAAACCTGGAGCATAATCGAGCAGCTGGCAGGCGAGCAGGAATGCTTTGAGGGCATAAGCCTTTCGCGCAACCGCGGTCACCAAAACGCGCTTTTGGGCGGGCTTATGTACGCCAAGGACCGTGCCGACGTTACCATAAGCATCGATTGTGACGGGCAGGACGATATAAACGCTTCACGCAAGATGATAGAAAAATATCTCGAAGGATTTGACGTTGTATACGGTGTTCGCAACTCGCGCGAGAGTGACACCTTCTTCAAGCGTACAACGGCGCGAGGTTTTTATAAGGTAATGAAGGGAATGGGCGCACAAACGGTATACGACCATGCCGATTACCGTCTTATGTCGCGCCGCGCGCTCGAGGCGTTATCTGAGTTTAAAGAGGTTAATATTTTCCTGCGCGGAATGGTGCCGCTTGTAGGCTTTAAGAGCACAAGCGTATATTACAGCCGCACCCCCCGTTTGGCCGGTAAAAGCCATTATCCGTTTAAGAAAATGCTTTCGCTCGCCGTGGATGGTATTACAAGCCTTTCCACCAAGCCGATTCGCCTTGTAACGGGACTGGGCTTTTTCGTAACCCTTATAAGCTTTGCGGGAATTATATGGTCTATCGTGCAGTATTTGCTTGATTACTCGGTAGCGGGTTGGTCCTCAACCATTGCAATTATCTGCTTCCTCGGCGGTATCCAGCTGATGAGCATCGGCATAATAGGCGAATACGTAGGCAAGATATACCTCGAAACCAAAAACCGTCCGCGCTATATCATAAGCGAAAGGACCGAAGACGGGGATGAAAAATAGTATCAGGGAAATTTTGCTGTACCTTATTGTCGGTGTTGCCGCCACGCTTACCGAGTGGGGAATATTTTATATTGGCACAAAGCACCTGACGGTTATGCATTATACGCTGTTGGTTGTTATCGCGTATATGATTTCGACCTTTGTGAACTGGATAATGGGGCGTTTGCTTGTCTTTAAGACCTGCGAAAAATCGGTTTTAAGAGAACTTTTTGAAATATATCTTTCGGGAGTAATGGGACTTGTTTTAAATCTTGCTATTATGTTTGTGCTTGTTGATTTGCTGAGCGCCGACAAGATGTTTTCAAAGATAGTCGCAACAATTATTGTGTTTGCTTTTAATTTTCTTGTCAGGAAACTGTATATTTATAAAAAGTGAATCTGAATAAAACGGGGTGCTGTGAGGTGTCCCGTTTTTAATTTTAAAAAACGTTGACAATGCTCAAAAAATGAAGTATAATCGTAAGAAATGAACAGAAAATAGTATATATAAACGCAAAAGCGTTCATTTATTTTGCGTTTCGGCAAAGGAGTTTATTAAATGAGCAGTTTAGAGTTACCAAGAAAACAGTTTGATGTTTTAACATATCTTGAAAAAAACAGCGGTAAAAAATCACAGCGTGAAATTGCCGAGGGCAGCGGTATGTCGGTCGGCTCTGTAAACAAGGTGCTCTCTGCACTTACAGAGCAGGGCTTTATCGCCGACGGCGCAGTTACCGAGGCGGGATATAAGGCGCTTGAACCCTACCGCGTAAAGCGTGCGGTGTTTATTGCCGCGGGTTTTGGCTCACGCCTTGTTCCGATTACACTTAACACACCTAAACCGCTTGTCCGTGTTAACGGCAAACGAATGATTGATACCCTGCTTGACGCAATTGTTGCGGCTGATATTGAGGAAATTTATGTTGTCAGGGGTTATCTTGGTGAGCAGTTTGACCAACTGTTATACAAGTATCCGACGATAAAATTTATCGAAAATCCGCTTTATAATGAGGCAAACAACATTTCGTCAGCGCTTTGCACCCGTCATCTGTTTAGGAATGCATATGTGTTAGAAGCGGATTTGGTGCTTTACAACCCCGATATAATTCAGAAGTATCAGTACACCTCGAACTACATCGGTGTTCCTGTTGAAACCACCGACGACTGGTGCCTTGAAACAAAGAATCATATTGTCACAAAAATCAAGATAGGCGGTAATAACTGCTACCATATGTTCGGAATATCGTATTGGAATGACGAGCACGGCGCAAAACTTTATGAGGACATAAAAAAGATATATGAAATGCCCGGCGGAAAGGAACGCTATTGGGATCAGGTTCCGCTTGAATATTGTCTTGAGAACTATAAGGTCGAGGTTCGCCCCTGCACCTTTGAAGATGTGGTCGAAATCGACAGTTTTGCAGATTTAAAGCGTCTTGATCCGACATACCGTTAATATATTATAATAGTGAAAGAGGTTATTGTTATGAAAAAGACAAAAGTTATTGCTTTAGTTTTAACGCTTTGTATGCTTTTGGTGGCAGTCCTTACAGGATGCGGCGAGAAAAAAGAGAAAATTCTTATTTTTATAAGCAGCGAGGATTATCAGATAGAGGATATGGATGCCCGTCTTCGCGAGGAATTCCCCGATTATGACATAACACTTGAATATATGTCGACGGGAAATCACGCGGCAAAACTGATTGCCGAGGGCAAATCTACAGAATGTGATATTACCTACGACCTTGAATATGCATATCTGTCACAGTTGGATGAAAAGGGACTTTTGGCAGACCTTTCCGATTATGATATGAGTATATACAGCAAGGATACCGTTGATGGCGGAAACTATATAATTCAGTGCCGCAACGGCGGTGCCGTTATCCTTAATACCGAGGTGCTGACTAAAAAAGGTCTTTCGGAGCCGAAAAGTTACGACGACCTTTTAAAGCCAGAATACAAGGGACTTATTTCTATGCCCAACCCCAAATCGTCGGGTACGGGATATATGTTCCTTAAAAGCCTTGTAAATTCTTGGGGCGAGGAAAAGGCGTTTGAGTACTTTGATAAACTTACCCCGAATATTCTTCAGTACACCTCGTCGGGGTCGGGTCCCGTAAACGCGCTTTTACAGGGCGAGGTAGCTATCGGTCTTGGTATGACGGCACAGACGGTACTTCAGATAAACGACGGCGCACCGCTGAAGATTTGCTTCTTTGAGGAGGGTTCGCCCTTTACACTTTACGGTCAGGCGATGATTGCAGGCAAGGAAGAGCGCGAATCTGTAAAGCAGGTGTTTGATTTCCTTGTAAACAAATATAACTACGAACAAAACGAAAAATTCTTACCCGAACAGATATATACCGATAAGGTTTACGAGGTTAAGAACTATCCCACAAACATCGTTTATGCAGATATGAGCAATAACTCGGTAAAGGAAAAAGAGCGGCTGCTTAACAAGTGGAAATACTGATACGGTAGGTTGAATTTATGCAAAACAAAAAACTTGTAATAGAAAATCTGCGGATGGTCTTTGACGGGAAATGCACACTAAACGATGTTTCTTTTAATGTGTATGACGGTGAATTCCTTTCGATTTTAGGACCGTCGGGATGCGGTAAAACTACTATTCTTCGTATTCTTATCGGTTTGCTTAAACCGACGAATGGCACCGTATTAAAGGACGGGGAGGATATAACCGATTATCACCCGTCGGCACGCGGTATGGGAATTGTGTTCCAGAATTATGCACTTTTTGAAAATATGACGGTGCTTCAGAATGTCGAATACGCGCTTAAAATTCAGAAGGAAAACAGGGGCCGTGAGGCACGAAAAGCCGTTCGCGAAAAGGCTATGGCGGTAATTGAAAATCTTAATCTTTCCGACCATATTTCCAAAAAGCCGTCGGAACTTTCGGGCGGTCAGCAACAGAGGGTTGCCATTGCCCGCACACTGGTGTTAAGTCCCGATATTATACTGTTTGACGAGCCGATGTCGGCACTTGATGTCGCAACACGGCTGTCACTGCGTGCAGAACTTAAAAGGATTCAAAAAGAATTCGGCACAACGATGATATACATTACCCACGATCAGGAGGAAGCCTTTGCGATGTCCGACCGTATCATGGTAATGAAAGAGGCATCGATTGAGCAACTTGATACCCCCGAAAACATAATAAATTCACCTGCAAGCGACTATGTCAAAGATTTCGTTCTTTACAATCTGCATACTAAAATCGAATCGCTGACAAGGTATGTGAGGGATTAAAAGATGAAGAAGAAGTTTTCTTTTCCGACCCTTACGCGCACCGATGCAGTAAAGATTCTTCTGTCGATTGTCTTTATCGGGTTTGTTTTTTTACCGCTTGTAAAGATGTTTTCGCATATGGACTCGGACAGCATAAAGCGTGTTGTCGATTCGCCTGTGTTCGGGCAGGCGGTTTCCAATTCTTTTGTGTCGGCGGTGATAAGCACCGTTATAACGGTCGTTCTTGCCTTTGCGGTTGCTATCTGTGTTGAGCGCACAGGGATTCGCTTTAAGGGTATTTTCGGCATAATTTTCACTCTGCCGATGCTGATACCGTCTATTTCAAGCGGTATGGGTCTTGTTATTCTTTTCGGAAATAACGGAATCATAACACGGTTTTTTAACCTTGACGGCAGTATTTACGGATTGTGGGGAATTGTGACAGGCTCGGTTATGTATGCATTTCCCGTTGCGTATCTTATGCTGGCAGATGTAATCCGTTATGAGGACGGCTCGCCTTATGAGGCGGCACAGGTGCTTGGAATACCAAAATGGCGCCAGTTTACCGCAATTATGATGCCATACCTCAGAAAACCGCTGATTTCGGTGCTTTTTGCTACATTTACACTGGTTATAACCGACTACGGTGTGCCGCTGATGGTTGGCGGAAAATACACCACCGTCGCAACGGTAATGTATCAGGAGGTTATCGGACAGTTGGATTTCGGCAAGGGTGCCGTTTACGGCGTAATGCTGCTGATTCCCGCTGTGGTTGCTTTCATAATCGACCTTACCAACAAGGATAAGGGTAACAGTACATTTGTAACGAAATCCTGCAAAATCTCGGAAAATCGGGGTGTTAAGGCACTTTCTTATGTCTTTTGCGGTGCTATCACACTGTTTACTCTTTTGGTAATTGCATCGTTTGTAGTATTGGCATTTGCCGAAAACTATCCGACAAATTTGAACTTTACATTATACAACATTGAAAAAGCCTTTAATTTAAGGGCAGGGGAATATCTGGTGAATTCGCTGGTGATTGCCCTTGGTACGGCAGTTATAGGTACATCGGTTGCCTTTGTTACGGCGTATCTTTCGGCACGCGTTAAATCTGCTACTTCGCGGTTTTTGCACCTTTCGTCTATGACTTCTGCCGCGATACCCGGTGTGGTTTTGGGTCTTTCGTATGTCCTTGCATTTAACAAAACACCGATATACGGTACGGTAATAATACTTATTACGGTCAACATCGTACATTTTATTGCTTCACCCTATCTTATGATGTATAACTCTTTTTCAAAGATTAACATCAATCTTGAGGGCGTGGCAGAAACACTTGCAATCAACCGTGTCCATATGATAAAGGATGTTTATATACCGCAGTGCAGGGGAACAATCGCCGAAATGTTTTCATACTTTTTTGTTAACTGTATGATGACCATTTCAGCAGTGTCGTTCCTTGCAAGCACATCAAACAAACCTGTGTCGCTTATGATAAATCAGTTTGAGGCACAGATGCAACTTGAGTGTGCCGCGGTGGTATCGCTTATGATTCTGATTGTAAATGTACTGCTTAAAGGAATTTTCCACATACTGAAAATCAAGAAGATAATATAATAAAAAACTACCGAAGATTCGTCTTCGATAGTTTTTTGTTTGTAAATTAGATTACTTTATTATTGAAGTGCCTGTCATTTCGGCAGGTTGTTCAAGTCCTAAAAGTTTTATAATGGTCGGTGAAATATCGCAAAGTTTTCCACCCTCGCGAAGTTCACACTCCTTACCGATTACCGCAAAGGGTACGGGATTGGTGGTGTGTGCGGTAAAGGGAGAACCGTCGGTGTCAAGCATACGGTCGGCGTTTCCGTGGTCGGCGGTAAGAAGCATAATGCCGTCCATTTTGAGAACCGAATCCTGTACGCGACCGACACAGGTGTCAACCGTTTCAACCGCCTTTACAGCGGCATCGAATATGCCTGTGTGTCCGACCATATCGCAGTTTGCAAAGTTCAGGATGATAACATCGTACTTGCCGCTTTCAATGGCAACACAAACCTTGTCGCATACCTGAACGGCACTCATTTCGGGTTGCAGGTCATAGGTCGCAACCTTGGGTGAGTTAACAAGTATTCTGTCCTCACCGTCGAACATAACCTCGCGCCCGCCGTTAAAGAAGAATGTTACGTGGGCATATTTTTCGGTTTCAGCGATACGAAGTTGCTCAAGACCGTTTTTAGAAAGAAATTCACCAAGAGTATTTTCAAGCGACTGGGGTTTAAAGGCAACCGTAACATTGGGCATAGAGGCATCGTACTGTGTCATACATACATAGAACACATCGGGTCTGCCGCCCTTTCTTTCAAAGCCTGTAAACTCGTCATCGACAAAGGTACGGGTGATTTCTCTTGCGCGGTCGGGACGGAAGTTAAAGAATATAAGGCTGTCGCCTGTTTTGATGCGCTCGGTACCGTTTACAACGGTCGGAAGTACAAATTCGTCGGTGATAAACTTGCCTTCCTCGTCCTTAACGGTATAGGAGTGGCGAACTGCCGCCGCGGCATCGTCGGTGTCGATTCCCTCGCCGTATACAAGTGCGGCATAAGCCTTGCCTACACGCTCCCAACGGTTGTCGCGGTCCATACCGTAAAAGCGACCCATTACGGTAGCAAGTTTTCCGCAACCGATTTCACACAGTTTGCTGTTTAAAGCGTCGATAAAATCGGCGGCAGATGCGGGCGGTACATCGCGTCCGTCAAGAAGTGCGTGGATATAAACGCGGTCAAGACCGTTTTTCTTGGCGAGATTTACAAGTCCGTAAAGATGCTCGATATGACTGTGAACACCGCCGTCGGACAAAAGTCCCATAAGATGGAGTGCGCTGTCATTCTTTTTGCAATTATCAACCGCGGCAAGGAAAGCCTCATTACTGAAGAAGTCACCGTCTTCAATCGACTTGGTTATGCGGGTAAGTTCCTGATAAACAACGCGACCCGCACCGATGTTGGTGTGACCTACTTCGCTGTTGCCCATCTGACCGTCGGGAAGACCGACATCCATACCCGACGCACCAATCTGTGTGGTGGGGCAGGTGGAAAAGATGCTGTCAAGACGCGGAGTTGCGGCGGCTTCAATAGCATTACCGATTTTTTCATCGTTAAATCCAAAGCCGTCCATTATAGTTAAAACAATAGGTTTTTTCATAAACTCACCTTATTTGCTTGCTGCTTTTACGATAATTGAGAAATCTTCTGCTTTAAGGGAGGCACCGCCGATAAGACCGCCGTCAACATTAACCTTGGCAACAAGTTCGTCGGCATTCTTTGCGTTCATAGAACCGCCGTACTGAACGGTAACGGTTTCGGCAACATCGGCACCGTAAGCCTCGGCAATAGCGGCGCGGACAAAACCGTTGCCCTCGTCAGCCTGCTCGGCAGTGGCGGTAACACCTGTACCGATAGCCCATACGGGTTCATAAGCAATTATGATGTTTTTAAGTTGCTCTGCACTTATATTGGTAAGAGCCATCTTGGTCTGATATTTAAGAAGTGTTTCGGTATAACCGAGTTCGCGCTGTTCAAGGGTTTCACCAACGCAAACAATAGCGGTAAGACCAGCGTTTACAGCGGCAAGTGTGCGAAGATTTACGGTCTGGTCGGTTTCCCCGAAGTACTGACGGCGCTCACTGTGACCGATAACAACATATTTAACACCGCACTCTACAAGCATTTCAGCCGAAATTTCGCCTGTGTATGCGCCCGAAGCCTTGAAATGTACATTTTCAGCACCGATTTCTATGTTTGAACCCTCGGCGGCGGCAACAGCGGCAGGGATATCAACAAAGGGTACGCAAAGAACTACCTTGCAGTCGGCATCCTTTACAAGGGGTTTCATTTCATTGATAAGTGCGGTGGTCTGTGCGGGGGTATTGTTCATTTTCCAGTTGCCGGCGATAACGGCGGCTCTTTTTGCTTTGTTCATTGTATATATACTCCTTAAAATTAAAATCAAAAAACAGGGCGGATAATTAAATCCGCCCTCGGGGAAAATTATTTATCGTTAAGTGCTGCGATTCCGGGGAGTTCCTTACCCTCAAGGAATTCAAGGGAGGCGCCGCCGCCGGTTGAAATGTGGGTCATCTTGTCGCCGAAGCCAAGATTGTTAACAGCCGCTGCCGAGTCGCCGCCGCCGATAACGGTTACAGCATCGGTCTGGGCAAGGCTCTTGGCAACTGCAAGAGTACCGGCCGCAAGTGTCGGGTTTTCAAATACGCCCATAGGTCCGTTCCAAACAACGGTCTTGGCATTCTTAACCTCGTTTGCGTAAAGTTCAGCGGTCTTTTTACCGATGTCAAGGCTTTCTCTTTCAGCGGGAATCTTGTCAGCATCAACATAAACAACCTCAACAGGTGCGTCGATGGGGTTCGGGAAATCGGCAACCGTTGTGCAGTCGATGGGGAGAAGAAGTTTAACACCCTTTTCTTCAGCCTTTGCCATCATTTCGCGGCAGTAGTCGATTTTGGTATCGTCGATAAGTGACTTACCTACGCCGTAGCCCTTTGCAGCAAGGAAGGTATATGCCATACCCCCGCCGATGATAAGTGTATCAGCCTTGGTAAGAAGATTTTCGATAACGGGAAGTTTGCTGTCAACCTTTGCGCCGCCGAGAATGCATACGAAAGGACGAACAGGATTTTCAACCGCTTCGCCGAGGTATTTGAGTTCCTTACCGATAAGGTAACCTGCAACGGCTTCCTTAACATGGGAAACAACACCAACGGTTGAGCAGTGTGCACGGTGAGCAGTACCGAATGCATCGTTTACGAAGATATCGGCAAGTGAACCGAGTTCAGCAGAGAATGCCTCGCCGTTTTTGGTTTCCTCTGCGCGATAGCGGGTGTTCTGAAGAAGAACAACATCGCCGTCATTCATTGCGGCAACGGCAGCCTTTGCATTTTCACCGACAACATTATCGTCAGCGGCAAAAACAACCTCTTTGCCAAGTTTCTCGGAGAGAGCCTTTGCAACGGGGGCAAGGGAAAGTTCAGGCTTGGGTTCGCCCTTCGGCTTGCCGAGGTGGGAACAAAGGATTACCTTACCGCCGTCGGCGATGAGTTTTTTGATGGTGGGGAGGGCAGCGTTGATACGGTTCTCGTCGGTAATAACGCCGTCTTTAAGCGGAACGTTAAAGTCGCAACGAACCAGCACCTTCTGACCTTTTACATTGATGTCATCTACTGTTTTTTTGCTAAGTGCGTTCATTTGAAAACTTCCTTTCAATAATGTGTTTTTTAGAAAACAGATTGACAAATTTTTGACAACATATATATTTTACCACATTTAGCGGTTTTTTCAATATATTTTTTAAAAAAATTATTCGCTGTCTTCCCAGCGATAATTATGCAACTGTCCAAAATTTTCAAGTTCTGGGTAATTCCATTGCCTTAACACCTCATAAACGGCAATCGCAACCGAGTTTGAAAGGTTAAGACTTCTTATACCGCCCGCCATTGGAATGCGCACGCAGGAATCGGGGTTTTGAAGTAAAAGTTCCTCGGGCAGACCGCGTGTTTCCTTACCGAAAATAAGGTAGCAACCGTCGGGATATTCGGCATCAGAGTGTGCGCATCTGCCTTTGGTTGTATAAAAGAAAAAGGGTCCGCTGTTTCGGGCAAAAAAATCAGCAAGGTCGTCGTAATAGGTAATGTCAAGAAACTGCCAGTAATCAAGACCGGCGCGTTTTAGTTTCTTATCGTCAATTTTAAAACCCATAGGTCCGACAAGATGCAGTCGAGCGCCCGTTGCGGCACAGGTGCGCGCAACATTTCCCGTGTTTTGTGGGATTTCGGGTTCAACCATAACAATATTTATAATCATATAATCACCGCAGTAATTATACTGTTTGTAAATAACACTTGTCAAGTGCTTAATTTTATTGTATAATAACATAAATATATTATTCGGTTTATGGGGTAGTTAATATGAAAAAACACGAAAGTATAATGAGCCGTGTTGAACAGTTAGAGCAAAAACACGGTATCAAATATGCAAAGCCTACGGGTAAACTATTCACAGGTCTTAAGATTTTTTACACACTCGCATGGATATATACGCTTGGTATAAATCTTCTTTGCTTTGCGGGGTATATGCTGCATTTAAGCATTAACCGTCAGAACATTGATGTCCAGAGCGTACATAACGGACTTTGGATTATCGCGATATGCACAACCCTGCTGATAGCGGGATTCGTACTGATTTATACCCGCATTAAATGGTTGGGACTTGCAATCAGTATACCGCCCGTACCGTTTCTTGCGGTATATTTCGCACAGGAACTAAAAGACGATTTCGGCTTTATGGGTCTTAAAACGGGTTATTACTGGAAGCATTTTGCGCCGCTTGCCCTTATGTTTATAATGCTTGTGTGGATGCTTGCAATATATGTCCGCTATGTTTATAAGCGCGACTCGCGGTACAAACTTGTTGTGGAAAATCTTTACAATACCTACCACTCGGCAATTGATGGGGAAGCACCCCAGATAACCGAGGAACAATGGGAAGAATTCCTGCAAAACTATGACCCGAAAGTCCGCGATTATAAAGAGCAGTTTGCTTTACAGGCAAATCAGACGGCGGTTTCTGAAAGCGAGGAAGACGGCGAATGATTTGGCACAGTTCCGAAATTAGTGAGGTTTTAAGCGAACTGTCGGTCGATGAAAAAAAGGGTTTGCATAACGGGGTCGCCGATATGCGCCTTGAACAGTACGGTTACAACAAGATTACCAATATCGAAAAACCGACCTTTATCCGCCGACTGCTTGCGCAACTTAATAACCGCTATGTATACGCCCTTGTTATAGTGGCGGCGGTTTCGTTTGCGCTTTCGTTTGTATATAAAAGCGGGAATTACTATTCACCGCTTCTGATAATTCTTATAGTTATTGCTAACGCATTTATAAGTGCTCTCAACCTTTACCGAAGCGATACGGCTTTAAGTTCGCTTAAAAGCATTTCAAATCCGCAAGCAACCGTTGTGCGCGACGGTATAACGGTACAAATACCGTCAGACGAACTTGTTGTGGGTGATATTATTCTGCTTAAAGAGGGGGATTATATCACCGCCGATGCCCGCGTTATTGAGGAAAACGGACTCCGCTGTAATGAGGCGGTCATAACGGGCGACAGTATACCCGTCGAAAAGCGTGCAAATGTCGTTGTTGACGATATCGCGCCTATCGAAAAGCGCCTTAATATGGTCTATTCGGGATGCAGTGTTGTCCACGGAACGGCACGCGCTGTCGTTGTTGAAACGGGACTTAATACCGAAATCGGTCGCACCTCTGCAATTATTCAGCAAACGGGCGAGGACAGGCTTCCTCTCCAGAATTCGCTTGACAGGGCGGGCAAGATTATAAACATTACCATTCTTGCGCTCTGTGTTATATTCTTTGTGCTTGGACTTATGCACAACTTTACCACCGAACGACCCTTTGCCGAAATGACGGTGGGTTATCTGCTTGATGCGGTGGCACTTGCCGTTGCCGCGATACCCGAGGGTCTTCCTGCAATATCTGCAATAGTAATTGCGCTTGGAATACAGCGTATTATAAAGGATAATATCATAATTAAAAATACCCGTTCTATCGAAACGCTTGGTAAAACCACCGTTATCTGTACCGATAAAACGGGAATACTTACGCGTAATAAAATGATACTCAGCCGAATTTTTGACGGCGATAAGTTTACCGACCTTTCAAAGGATTTACCCGACGAAAAAACCTCGATGGTGCTGAGTCTTGCTACCGCCTGCACTACGCTTGAAAACGATGCTACAGAGGAAACCATTGAACGCGCC
>JAZREH010000194.1:0-4900 GCA_045660705.1 Acutalibacteraceae bacterium | reverse complement strand
TCAATATGGTCATCCACGCGGGCGGCGGCGTTGCCGATGTCAGGGTGTATGAGGAATATATTGAAATTACCCTTGAAGATAACGGTCCGGGTATCAAAAATATAGAACAGGCTATGCAGGAGGGATTTTCGACTGCATCGGACACCATCCGTTCGCTCGGTTTTGGCGCGGGAATGGGTCTGCCGAATATGAAGAGGTACAGCGACGAAATGAACATTACCTCAGAAGTAGGGGTCGGTACTAAAATAGTTATGCGGATAAATATCAAATAACCGGTGGTGCTGGATATGAATATCTATGAACATTCGGTTCTTTTAGACCGCGATAAATGCACAGGGTGTACCACCTGCCTGCGCCATTGCCCTACCGAGGCAATCCGCATAAAGGACGGTCACGCCGTTATAAATCAGGAAAGATGCATTGATTGCGGTGAATGTATACGGGTCTGCCCGCACAAGGCAAAAAAGGCGGTTTGCGGTAAAATTGAATCTATGGACAGATTCAAGTGGAAAATCGCTCTGCCTGCACCAAGCCTTTACGGACAGTTCGATAATCTTGACGATGTGGATTTTGTGCTTGACGGACTTCTTAAAATCGGTTTTGATGATGTTTTTGAGGTTTCCAAAGCCGCCGAACTTGTTTCGGCGTACACACGGTTGTACCTTAAAACCGAGGGTGTTAAGAAACCCGTTATAAGTTCTGCATGTCCCGTTGTTGTACGGCTTATCGGACTTCGTTTTCCGTACCTTAACGACCATATAATCCATATGCTTCCCCCGATGGAGGTTGCGGCACGGCTTGCCAAAGAGCGCGCAAAGGCACAGCATCCCGAGTTTTCGGATGATGAAATCGGCGTTTGCTTTATATCGCCCTGTCCCGCCAAGGCAAGTTATGTGAAAAACGGATTTGCGGGTTATGAAAGTATGGTTGATGAGGTCGTTTCGATAAGCGATGTGTACTTTATGCTTATCAACGAGATGAAGCAGGACGACGAAAATATCCGTTCGCTTTGCGAATCGGGTATGATTGGAATCGGCTGGGCAAGTTCGGGCGGCGAGGCAACCGCGATATTTAACGAGGATTACCTTGCGGCTGACGGTATAAACAATGTTATACGGGTACTTGACCAGATTGAAAACGGTAATATTCCGCCGCTTGAGTTTATTGAACTCAACGCCTGTACGGGCGGTTGCGTCGGCGGTGTTCTTACGATGCAGAATCCCTTTATCGCCAAGGCGCGACTTCAAAGTTTGCGCAGATATCTTCCGGTTTCTCAAAACTTCCTTTCCAAGGAGGAGGGGCAGTACATACCGGATGAGTATATTTTTAACCAACTTCCCGAATATCACCCGATATCCCGCCTGAGTGAGAGTATGGCTGAGTCTATGCGTATGATGGCGGATATTCAAAAACTCAAGGACTCCCTGCCCGGATTCGACTGCGGCGCCTGCGGTGCGCCTACCTGTCGTGCGTTTGCCGAGGATGTTGTAAAAAAACAGGCCTGTGCGGATGATTGTCTTATCGACCGCAGCAAATGCAAGGGTGCGAATAAGGAGGGCGGCAAATGACTGTAAATGAACTTGCGCAAAAATGCGGTTTTAAGGTGTTTGCAATGCCTTTTCCCGAAAGGGAGGTAAAGGGCGCTTATATCGGCGACCTGCTCAGTTGGGTTATGGGTCGCGCGGGTGAGGATAACGCGTGGATTACAATTATGTCAAACATAAATGTGGTTGCCGTTGCATCCCTTGCCGATACCGCCTGTGTTATCGCGGCGGAGGGGGTGGAGTTTGAGGAGGATATCCTCAAAACCGCCAACGAAAAGGGTGTAAATATCCTTTCAAGCGCAAAACCGTCCTTTGAAACCGCAATAAGTATATCGGAGTTTGTCTGATGTCACGGTTTTATTATGATATGCATATGCACTCATGTCTGTCGCCCTGTGCCGACAACGATAATACCCCCAATAACATTGCGGGTATGGCAAGTCTTTGCGGACTTGATATCGTGGCACTTACCGACCACAACAGCACTAAAAACTGCCCTGCATTTTTTACGGCTGCGGCGCGCTACGGTGTAATTCCGATTGCGGGGGCGGAACTTACCACATCGGAGGATATCCACGTGGTCTGCCTCTTTGAAACCCTTGAGGGTGCGTTGGAATTCGATTTGGCACTAAAAGACAAGCGTATGCCTATGAAAAACCGTCCCGATATATTCGGTGAACAACTGATAACCGACGGTGATGATAATATAATCGGCAGTGAAGATTCTCTGCTTTCGTTTGCAACCTCGCTTTCACTTGAGGATGTACCGCGTGAAGTCGCGAAATTCGGCGGAATCTGCTATCCTGCACACATTGACCGCCCGTCAAACGGCGCGATTGCTGTGCTTGGTGCATTCCCCGAAACACCGCACTTTTCCTGTGCCGAAATTCACAACCCCGAAAAGGTCGATGAATACCGCGGCATCAAGGTGCCCGCCGATAAGCATATTATTGTCAGTTCGGATGCACACTGTCTTACCGATATAAGGGATGCACACGTGTTCTTTGAACTTGACTGTGTGCGCGAGGATACCGATGCTGTACGAAAAAGGCTTTTTGAATATCTGAGGTGATATTTGGTTGAAAGAACTTTCTCTTAATATTCTTGATATTGCCGAAAATTCCTTAAAGGCAGGGTCACTGCTTACCGAAATAACTCTTGTTGAGGACGGTAGCACGCTGACGCTTACGATTAAGGATAACGGATGCGGTATGCCGCAGGATATGGTGCGTTCGGTCACCGACCCGTTCTGCACGACAAGGACGACACGAAAGGTTGGACTTGGACTTCCGCTTTTAAAACTTGCGGCAGAGCAGACGGGCGGCGGTATTGAGATAGTTTCAAAAACTACCGACGAATCTCCTGATGACCACGGCACCACCGTAAAAGCGGTGTTCGATATGACAAGCATCGATTTTACACCTATCGGCGATGTTGTGGCGACGGTTACGACACTTATTCAGGGGCATCCCGATTCCGACTTCCTTTTTATACACAGGAAGTCAGGCGGGGAGATAACTCTTGACACACGCGAACTGCGTAGCGTTTTAGAGGATGTACCCCTAAACAGTTATGAGGTCATTAAATGGATTGAGGAGTGCTTAAACGAACAGTACTGCGAAATCCAGTAAAACGGCGGGTAAAAATCCTGCTGTGATAAAAAGTATATTTATGAAAGGAAGAAATATATGAAATCATTGGCTGAACTTCAAGCAATTAAGGACAGAATGAAGGACAAGGTTGTTCTTCGCGAAGGAACGGGAGAAATCCGCGTTGTCGTAGGTATGGCTACCTGCGGTATCTCGGCAGGCGCCCGTCCTGTACTCAACGCTTTTGTTGAGGCGGTAAACGAGGGCGGACTCGCCGACAAGGTTACCGTTTCACAGACGGGTTGTGTAGGACTTTGCCAGTATGAACCCATCGTTGAGGTTTATGAGGCAGGCAAGGATAAGGTCACCTATGTAAAGATGACCGCCGAAAAGGCTAAAGAGGTTGCCGAAAAGCATCTTAAGGGCGGCAAGGTTGTTGCTGACTACACCGTTAAGGAATAATAAGGCTTATTTGGAGGTAAAATTATGATTCGTTCACACGTTCTTATCTGCGGCGGTACAGGTTGTACTTCTTCAGGAAGCGGTCTTATTGAGAAGGCTTTTGAAGAAAATATCGCTGCTAACGGACTGACCGAGGAAATCAAACTTGTTCAGACCGGTTGTTTCGGTCTTTGCGCACTTGGTCCCGTTGTTATTATCTATCCTGAGGGCACTTTCTACAGTCAAGTTACCCCCGAGGATGTTAAGGAAATCGTTGAGGAGCACCTTCTTAAGGGCCGTATCGTTGAACGCCTTGTTTACAGCGATACAGGTGCCGAGGTTGTTGAGGATGTTTCGACCGTTTCGCTTAACGATACTGCTTTCTACAAATCACAGAACCGTGTTGTTCTCCGTAACTGCGGTGTTATCGACCCCGAAGATATCGATGAGTACATTGCTATGGACGGTTATGCCGCACTTGGTAAGGTTCTCACTGAAATGAAGCCTGAAGATGTTATAAAGGTTATTTCTGATTCGGGTCTGCGCGGTCGTGGCGGCGGCGGTTTCCCCACAGGCTTTAAATGGTCGCTTTGCGCCCCCAATAAGGCACCTCAGAAGTATGTTGTTTGTAACGCCGATGAGGGTGACCCAGGTGCATTTATGGACCGTTCTGTTCTTGAGGGCGACCCCCACTGTCTCGTTGAGGCTATGGCTATTGCGGGTTACGCTATCGGCGCAACACAGGGTTTTGTCTATGTTCGTGCTGAATATCCTATCGCTGTTAAGCGTCTTCAGATTGCTATTGATCAGGCTCGTGAATACGGACTTCTCGGTAAAGATATCTTTGGTTCGGGCTTTGACTTCGACCTTCACATCCGCCTTGGTGCAGGTGCGTTCGTATGCGGTGAAGAAACTGCTCTTATGACCTCGATTGAGGGTAACCGCGGTGAGCCGCGTCCCCGTCCGCCCTATCCGGCAGTCAAGGGTCTTTTCAACTCGCCCACAGTTGAAAACAACGTTGAAACCTTTGCTAATGTTCCGCAGATTATTCTCCGCGGTGCTGATTGGTTCGCTTCTATGGGTACCGAAAAGTCCAAGGGTACAAAGGTATTTGCTCTTGGCGGTAAAATCGAACATACAGGTCTTGTTGAAATACCGATGGGTACCACTCTCCGTCACATTATCGAGGACATCGGCGGCGGCATCCCGAACGGTAAAAAGTTCAAGGCTGCTCAGACAGGCGGTCCTTCGGGCGGTTGTATCCCTGCAAGCCTTATCGATACACCGGTTGACTACGATAACCTTCTTGCAATCGGCAGTATGATG
>JAZREH010000193.1:0-3295 GCA_045660705.1 Acutalibacteraceae bacterium | reverse complement strand
CTAATTTCGTTACTGCCGATATGGTTAAGGAGGGCGCCGTTGTCATTGATGTTGGAATGAACAGGGATAACGGTAAACTTTGCGGTGATGTTGATTTTGAGGGTGTCAAGGATAAAACTTCGGCTATAACCCCCGTACCGGGCGGTGTAGGTCCTATGACCATTGCGATGCTGATGAAGAATACACTTACCGCCGCTAAAAGGCAGAACGGACTATGAAAAGGGTTGTAAGATTTCTACTGTGTACCGTTTTGGTAATGTTGGCGGCATGTATGACGGTCAGCGCTAAAACGCCCAATTTTGACCTTGATATGGGGAAAGAATATCTGTATTTTTGCCGTGATGACGACCTTGAAAATGCGGCAAAAATAACGGGCGAGGACAGGCGTGATATCGAAAAATTGTTTGATGAAAACAATCTTGTTATGCTTGATTTGTCGGAGGATAACCGTCATCAGATACGGGTTGCACACTATAAAAACGAACTGTCTGAAAAAATCAGAAACCTTGATTCGCTCCCCGTTAAAGAGTTGGCAGAATTTGAGGATAAACTGACCGACAGTCTGGCACTTGGCAGTGAAGTTGTTGAGGCGACATATATTCAAAACACCGATGCGCCTATAAAAAACTACATTGTCAGAAGTGAGTTTTTTACCGACAACGGCGGTGATTATGTGGTTACACAGTATGTTACGGTGGTTGACGGTGCATTCTGGCATATAACCTCATACGGACCCAACCACAGTAATGTTCCGAGTATAATCCCACATTTTTCGGTCGGCAAAAGTGATTTTGAACTGTCAAAGGTGTTTTATTTAATCGGGTCATTATTTGCCGCATTTGCGGTGGTGGTTTTTGTATTATATCTTCGCGAAAGACGAAGTGAAAAAATCAAGGAAGGTTCTGATGAAAATGAGGAAAACGATTCTTAAGGTTTGGGCGGTAGTTCTTGTTATCGTAATTGCGGTCGCGGCGCTTCCGTTTACTGCTTTTGCGACGAACACCTATGAAGATTATGAAACAGGCGTATCAATCTCGTATGTTGTGCGCCCTGATAATACGGCGGCTATTCTGGACCTTTGGGTGCCGTATTATGATCTTTCAAAGACGGATTATGTTTTTCCCGAAACGATTGACGGATACACAATTTCCGAGATTATGTCGGAGGCTCTCGGTGGCGAATTTGCATCGGTAACAATACCGCAAAACATTGTAAAGATACAAAGCGGCGCCTTTAAAAATTGCTATACCAAGGCTATTTATACCGTCGAAGATCATACCAAATTCAAAAGTATCGACGGTGTGCTTTTTAGTGCCGACGGCAAGAAACTTTTAGAGTATCCTAACGGTCGCGAAGCCATAGCCTATACCGTACCCGACGGTGTTGAAACAATTTCTTCGTGGAGTTTTTCGGGCGCACACAAATTAGAGTCAGTAAAACTTCCCGATACCTTAAAGAAAATCGGTTCGTATGCTTTTTACGATATCAGCATTGTGGATATTTTCATTCCTAAAAGCGTTACATATATTGGTGAGGGTGCGTTCAGGTCGTGTTTGTATCTTGAGGGTGTATATCTTCACGAAACGGTAGAGCAGATAGGTGAGTACGCCTTTGACGGCTGTCCGACAACGATTTTTGCACCTGCGGGTTCTTTTGCTCTTGAATATGCCGAGGAAAGTGGATATAAATCCTTTGATTTAAAAGAAATATCGTCTTTTTCTGTGTCAAGTGATAATACAGAATATACGGTAAATCAAAACGGCAATTTAAGAGAAGACTGGGATGATTACGGAAATATGCATCAGTGGTTCTGTTACTACTGTCCCGATTATAGTGTTACGATTTCGTTTACCGACGACACAACGGTAACATATAGCGAGTATGAATTTTCTCAAGTTTTTGGATTCACGCCTTATAAAAGCGATGACCAATCATATAATAATCCGTGGTTTGAAGACGAAAATCACACCTTCATCTTCAGTTTGTTTGGTATGCAGGATGAAATTGAAATTTATATCAAACCAAGGGAAAAAATCAAATCTTTTTCGGTCGAACCGATTAAAAATCAATATGTTCAGTATACCGACGGTTGGTATAACGGAAGCCATGCAATGAATATGGTTTATTGGTACTATAACATCTCGTACAGATATTATGTCACCACCGAAAACGGTGAGGAACTCGTGTTTGAGGAAGAATACCGACTTTACGAAAGATTTGGTGAGTATCCGGATGTTGAAAACGGCAATCAATCGTATGAAAACCAACTGTGCCTTGGCGAAAATGTTATTACTATCAATTTTATGGGACTTACCGCTTCGACCACTGTTGAAATTTTAGAAAATGATATTGTTTCTGTAGAAGCCGTTATGACCGATGACTTGATAGAAAATTATGACGGATACTATGAAAACCCAATGGGCGGCGAGATGTTTTTCAGATATGTTCTTACACCGTCGGTAAAGGTAACGCTGAAAGACGGAACAACCAAAACATATCAAAGTATCGAAGAACTCAGAAATATATATAATTGCGATGTTTATATTTATACTGACCAAGAAGACGGAAACGAGTGGGGTGTTGGTGAACATACGGCAACACTTTATGCGCTTGGTTGTACCGACGAATTTACTGCAAATGTGGTTGAAGGTCCTGTTGAATCCATAGTTCTGCTTTCGGATATAAAAACCGAATATTCACTGTATGAACAGCCCTCGCTTAACGGTATGACCGTTAAGATTATTTTCAAAGACGGAAGAATTATTACAGAAAAATTAAATCAGGTTGACGAGTATATCTATGATGATTATTGCATAGACGGAAAACCTTTCAGATACGGCATTTATGATGAGAATGGGGAATATTTTTTAATGCTTTCTTATGTGAATGCATCACTCAGGATTCCTGTCACCTATAAACAGGAGGGTGTGGAATTTGTACATCTTAACAAAGCGCCATTGGATATATATTGGAACGGTGCCGAGATAAGCGTTGATTACAGCAACGGTCAGAAATCTGTCTATAAAGTTTTGGATTACTATTCGTGGTATAAGGAGAACTTTACCAATGGATTCGGTGAAAAGATTGTTGCGTATGAGGGTGATGTCATAACCGACAAGGGTATGTACAGTATGTCGGTTGTTGCAACGCTTTCGGAGGACGGCGGATTTTCGTCGGGCGAAGCCTATCTGTTCGGTGACTGTATAACCTTGGGTGAAGAGGAACTTTCGATTATATATGACAATTATATGGTGGATAATTATATCCTTAACAGTTCAAGTTTTGGTGATATTTT
>JAZREH010000192.1:0-3318 GCA_045660705.1 Acutalibacteraceae bacterium | reverse complement strand
AGCGAAAATTTGCCATACAAAGCGTCGGTGAAATATTACAATAGAGTTAACACGGATATATCTTGCGGGCATTAAGGGTAGTGATGCCGACGGCTGAAATTTAAAATCATTACATAAGTTTAAATTGCATAAATTATTTTGTAAGCGAGCATTCGTTGGGGGATATTTGCCATGAAAAATAATTTATGTGATTATGAGGTTAAAAACATATTTATAAGCAAAACCCAAGAAGAAATGAAACAAAAGATAAATTCAAAAATCAGAAACCTTTGCGTAATGGATGTTGAAAAAATTTATGGTTTCGATTATAATATAGATGTTCACATTTTGGGCGATACTTCTGAATTTAAAAAAGGGGAAGTGTCGTAACTATGTTAACAGAAATTGCGGATATTTATGTTCGGCTTTCCTCAGAGGACAGGGACAAAAAGAATGTCACTGATGAAAGTGAGAGTATCCAAAATCAAAAAACAATGCTTATAAATTACTGTGTGGAGAAAGGTTGGCAGATAAACGGTATTTATTGTGACGAGGATTATAGCGGTGCTGATGCTAAAAGACCCGCATGGAATCAGGTTCTCAAAGACTGTGAAGAAAGAAAATGTTCTATAGTTGTGTGTAAAACACAATCCCGTTTTTCCCGTGACATGGAGATGATAGAACGCTATATTCACGGAAAGTTTCTCGAATGGGGCGTGCGTTTTGTCGGTGTGGTTGATAACGCTGATACGAGTGTCAAGGGCAATAAAAAAGCACGACAAATAAATGGACTTGTCAACGAATGGTATTTAGAGGACCTATCCGAGAATATTAAATCGACACTCAAAACCAAACGCCGAAACGGTGAATTTGTCGGCGCTTTCGCACCTTATGGATATCTTGTTGATCCCGAAAATAAAAACCGCCTTATAATTGATGAGGTGGCGGCACCTGTGGTAAGACGGATATTTGAAATGTACATACAGGGTTTTGGCTATATCGCAATAGCCAAGGCTCTCAACGATGATAATATTCCGCCGCCGTGTGTTCATAAAAAGGAGCAGGGACTTAGATATTATAACGGAAATTTTGAGAAAAACTCAAACCCTCGAAAGGTGTGGTCGGAAGCATCTATTTACTCTATACTTCGTCGTCTGGAATATACGGGCGCCCTTGTGCAGGGTAGGCGTGAGGTCATAAATTACAAGACCAAAAAGCGTCGGAAAAAACCTGAAAGGGATTGGGATATTGTCGATAATATGCATGACCCGATTGTATCTTTAGAAGAATTTTTAAAAGTACAGGAATTAAGGCTTAGCCGAGGAAAAGGGCAGAAGATACCAAGCGGTAAATGCTATGCGTTTGCACGAAAGGTCTTTTGTGCTGAGTGCGGCAACACTATGTGGAAGATGAGTTATAAACTTGCGCACGGCAGATATAATTATCTTGCTTGCCGCACGAGAAAAACTGCAAATGGCGTATGCGAAAACGGACACAGTATGCGTCTTGACGAACTCACTGAAATAGTGCTTTGCGAAATCAATAAGCTTCTTGATATGTACTATGACGAGGGACAAATAGGCAGTATATCCAAACCTAAAAGGAAAGGTCGGAGTGAAAATTCGATAATATCTGAAATCGATGAACTCGAAAAGAAGTTAAAGCGAAATGATGACCGTATGGCGCAGATGTATAGCGATAAATTGGACGGACTTATAACACCCGAGCAATTTATTAAATACCGAGAAACTTATATAAAAGAATCTTCCGCACACGAAGAACGCATTGTTTTACTAAAGCAAAAACTTAACAGTTTAATGGGAACCACCGATACTTTTGACCCCGAAAGTATTCTGAAAAAGTATCGTCATATCGATGAACTTACCTTTGAAATTGTCGATGAATTTATCAGCAAAATCTTCATTTGTAAAAAAGAGGACGGCAAAAATAGGGAAATAAAAATCGAGTGGAAAATTTGACGCAAAGTGCCGAAAACCCGCATAAATAAAGGCTTTTAGGTACTTTGTAAAAACAGTAATCATTATCAGAGTATAGTATTGGCCTAACCACTCACACGGTGGATTTGACGGTGGTGCGGTGGCGGCTGACGGTACGGTTGAAAAGGACATCAATCTTAAAATTGCAATCAGGTTATGTGAAATTTTAAAGTTTGACGGTTGGCGTGTTGTAATGACCCGAACCGAAGATAAAGGGACCGAGGATAATCCTGACGATGCGATTATCAAACGCAAAAAAAGCGACCTTAACAACCGACTTCAACTTATGAAAGAGTATCCCGATGCGATATATGTAAGTATTCACCTTAACAAATTCACATCATCGGCGGCGAACGGGGCACAGGTATTTTACACACCGAATTCTGATAAGGCGCGAGTTTTGGGTGAGGAAATTCAAAATTCGCTTATAGAACTTACTCAACCCGAAAATACCCGTGTAGCAAAGCGTGGAACAACCAGTACATATATTTTAAAAAAAGCAACGGTGCCTACCGTTATTGTAGAGTGCGGTTTTTTAAGTAACAGTACGGAACTTAAACTCTTAAAGAATGATGAGTATCAGGCTCAAATTGCTTTTGCGGTGAGCCGTGGGATAAACAATTATGGTTTAAAATCTGAAAAGGAGTAAAAAAATGCCTCAAAAAAGCAAAATAGCATTTGTATGCAGCGAATGTGGTTATGAAAGTATGAAGTGGACGGGGCAGTGTGCAGGCTGCGGTGCGTGGAACACGATGGAGGAGGCGGTCTGTACACCTCAAAAATCCGTCGCAAAATCGGCGGCGGTACGTACCGCGAGTGCAAGGGTGCTTTCTGCCATTGATAAGACGGCGGAACACCGATTTGTCACCGGAATCACCGAACTTGACCGCGTGCTTGGCGGCGGTATTGTCAAGGGTTCGGTTGTACTGCTTTCGGGCGACCCCGGAATTGGAAAATCTACCATTCTTTTGCAGGTCTGCCGTGCGCTTTCGGACCGACTTTCAATACTTTACATTTCGGGCGAGGAATCGCCTGTGCAGATAAAACTGCGCGCCGAAAGACTGGGTGTTGACGGTGAGGGAGTTACGGTTATGCCCGAAACCGACACACAGGCGGTGTGCGAGTACATAAATGCCGCAAAACCCGACCTCGTTATGGTCGACTCGATTCAGACTATGCAGATAAGTGAACTTTCATCTTCGGCGGGCAGTATTGTACAGGTAAGAGAATCCACCAATATGCTGCTTCGTACCGCTAAAAACCTTGATATCCCGACCATGATAGTCGGACATGTCAACAAGGGCGGAGATATTGCAGGACCTAAAGTGCTTGAACATATGGT
>JAZREH010000191.1:0-1640 GCA_045660705.1 Acutalibacteraceae bacterium | reverse complement strand
TTGAAAACTATAAAACCACCATTCGCAACCTATCAAAATTCGGTGTCAAGGTAATTTGTTATAACTTTATGCCCATATTTGACTGGACACGAAGCAATCTTTTCCATCCAGTGGGTGACGGCTCCACCGCCCTTTTCTACGAAAAGAATATGATTCAGGACGACTATAACGCTATGGCAAAGTACATTCTTGACTTTACCGAAAAGTACAATATGTCTTTCCCTGGTTGGGAGCCTGAACGGATGGCAAAACTTGACGAACTGTTTAAGGCGTATGAGGGTATTGACCACGAAAAACTGTGGGCAAACCTTAAATATTTCCTTGAGGCTATTATGCCAACCTGCCGCGAATGCGATATAAAGATGGCAATACATATGGATGACCCGCCTTGGGATATTTTCGGACTTCCAAGGTTGCTTGTTGACGAGGCAAGTATTGACCGTTTCCTCAAGATGGTTGATGACGAATACAACTGCCTTACCCTTTGTTCGGGCAGTCTGAACGCCGACCCCAAGAACAATGTTGCCGAAATTGTACGCCGACACTGTGACAGAATCGCCTTTGCTCATATCAGAAATGTAAAGCATTTTGAAAACGGTGATTTTTCCGAAGCAAGCCACCGCGACTGCGACGGCGATACGGGTATTTTAGAGATACTTAAAGCCTATCACGACTGCGGTTTTAATGGCTACATACGCCCCGACCACGGCAGACATCTTTGGGATGAGGGTCCCGGAAATGTGCGTCCCGGCTACGGTCTTTACGACCGCGCACTCGGTATTATGTATATGTTGGGCGTTTGGGACAGCCTTGAAAAATTTGACAGATAAGGAGAAAATACTATGTTAAATCTTCCTCTTAATATTGATTACAGTGGCAAGGTAGTTGTCGTAACAGGTGCAGGCGGACTTATCTGCGGTGCTATGGCAAGGGCATTTGCACAGTCGGGCGCTAAAGTTGCTGCGCTTGACCTCAACGAAGAAGCGGTAAAAAAACTTGCCGACGAACTTAAAGCCGAGGGCTTTATCTGTGAGGGTTACAAAGCGAATGTTCTTGACCCCGAAATGCTTGAAGAAGTACATAAGGCAGTAACTGCCGACCTTGGAAAATGCGATATCCTTGTAAACGGCGCAGGCGGAAACAATCCGCGCGCCACCACCGACAACGAATATCAGCACGAGGCTAAAGAGGGCGGAAAATCATTTTTTGACCTACAGGCAGACGGTGTGGACTTTGTATTTAAACTGAATTTTCAGGGTACATTACTTCCCACACAGGCTTTTGCTAAAGATATGGTCGAAAAGGGTTGCGGCTGTATTTTAAATGTTTCATCAATGAATGCATATACACCGCTTACCAAGATACCCGCTTATTCTGCCGCAAAGGCAGGCATTTCAAACTTCACACAGTGGCTTGCTACCCACTTTGCGGGTACGGGCATCCGCTGTAACGCGATTGCACCGGGATTCCTTGTTTCGGCACAAAACAAATCACTTCTATTTAACGAAGACGGTACACCAACGGCAAGAAGTGCCAAGATTTTAAATGGCACACCGATGAACCGCTTTGTGGATGCAAGCGAACTTCTTGGCGGCACACTTTTCCTTTGCGATGACAAAAGCGCATCTGCCATTACAGGC
>JAZREH010000190.1:0-1688 GCA_045660705.1 Acutalibacteraceae bacterium | reverse complement strand
TGTAGGGGTTTGCGGCTTTGTTTTTATAGTGTATCGAATATTTTGGTAATTTCCGTTTCGAACCGTTTGCCGTCGATGCGGTATGCTTTGTCACCATAGTGCAACGTATCATTCAGCAGGCTGCAATGCAGATATTCTTCGCCGTTACGGAGCGTGATCAGAATTTCCCAGCCATTTTCCTGCGTGTTGGGTATCTCTTCTTTGTCAAAACCATCGATGAGATTTTTAGTCTGCTCAATGACCGAACTATCCTGCGTGGTCTTGATAGTTGGGGGAGACGGTAACATTTTTATGGTCATTTCTTGATATACTTCGGTTCCTCGCGTAGGCGCGGGTAACACCTTAACAGGGGATTTTGCCACGGCTTTGTTAATGCCGTCAACCTCTTTGGGCTTGCCGCGGAAATTGAGTAAGATCTTGTCGCCTGTTCTGAGTTCGGCAGGGTCAATCTTTACTCCGTCAACACCCTTGCACCGGGTATGCTGTTTTACTTCAATCTCACAGGTAAAGTCACTGAGATCTTGCACGGCGGTAACGTATACGCTGCCGTTCTCCTCGTCGATACGCACGTTTTCAACCGTGCCGCTGAAATCCACCGTGCGACTTGCAGACGCGATAAACAGCAACCATACTCCGCACAGCACAAGCCCCGCGACGAGTACAGCAATTAACGGTTTCAAGTGTTTCATTTCAGCACCTCCGATATCGTAGGGATTATCGCAATTTGTACGTGTATCAGTCAGCAAAGTTCATAGAATGAACATATTCAGCCACGCGGTCCAACGAACCATAGCCACGGAATGAGTGCCACTTAAGGTAGGGGCGTTCGGTGTCTTGCGTGTTGACGTGCAACGCCACATCTTCCTCGCCCCACATAGGCATGTCGATGTCAGCCCTCTCTACCTCCGGGTTAACAATGAACACCGCTTGGTCGTATTCAATACCATACGACTCTTCCAACCGCCCCTTTTGTACATCATCGTATTTTACAAATACCGTGATGGTGTTTTGATGGTAAAGATCCGGATTGTCCACGTAATTATGAAGGGGATGATATGAATCGCAAATAGCACCGTACTGTAGAACGTGAGCAATGGTTCCGTTTCCGGCATCACGCAAAAGACGGTACAACGCCTTGAAATCTTTGTCCCCCGGTTGCAGATTGACGGTTTCACCGTGTCGCCATACCGTTATTTCTTGCGGCTCATACCGCAGGGGCGTAAACGTCAGCGGAATCTCAAAGATAAGCAAGTATATACTGCACAGCACAACCACTGCGGCAGTTATAACGATCAGCCGCTTTTTGCGTTTCATTTCGGCACCTCCAACGGTAAATTTAGCGTGTTGTCATCACTTATAAAGTAGCATAAGCGGGAGTTTTTGTCAAATTTACGCGCGGTATTGGTGTTGCATTTGTGTCAACATCCTATTTTGGCAAAAAACAGCCCGAAACAGTTGCATTTTCCGCGGATTTCCAGTATACTAAAAAGGTATGTGTGTCCGAATTACAGAATTCGGCAAAATTAGGAGGACATTATGGTTACAGTTTCGGATTTAAGTATCAACTTTGGCGGGCAGAATCTGTTTAAGCACGTCAACCTCAAATTCGTCGGCGGCAACTGCTACGGCGTCATCGGCGCGAACGGCGCGGGCAAGTCGACCTTCCTGCGCATCCTGTCGGGCGACCT
>JAZREH010000189.1:0-11173 GCA_045660705.1 Acutalibacteraceae bacterium | reverse complement strand
CAGATTATTAAAGAATATTTTGGAGAAGAGTATAATCCTGATGATTATATCTTTTGTAATCCTCAGGGTAATGTATATGATCCCAGAACATATGAAGATCTATTTAAGCGTTGCCTTAAAGAAGCCGACATTGAAAACACCAATTTCCATGCACTCAGACACACCTTTGCCACACGCGCGTTGGAAGCAGGAATGGATATAGAAGTGTTGTCAACCATATTAGGTCATGCACAGCCGTCAACCACATTAAATATGTACGGACACGCTCTGCCTGACCACAAAATAAAAAGCATGGCAAAGATGAGTCAGTTCTACACTCTTACACCACCCGAATTCGATGAATAGGATTTTACTATTAAAATTGACACCAACACCTATAATAAAAAAATGACACCAAAAAAGGTGTCATACATAACTTCAAAACCAACAAAGAATTGTTGGTGTCAAATATTGGTGTCAAATTCAAATCTCACCGAAAAAAGAAAACCGCTTATTCAAACACAATGGCTTAAATAAACGGTTTATCTATGGTTGCGGGGGCTGGACTTGAACCAACGACCTTCGGGTTATGAGCCCCACGAGCTACCAGCTGCTCCACCCCGCGATATTTAGTTGTGCGCTTGGTTTACAATATTATTATACACAGTCATTGTCGGTTTTGCAAGTGTTTTTTTAAACCTTCACAAAATATTAACATTTTACACCTTTATGGACTTAATTGTATGTTTAAACTGTAAAGAATTGCCATAAAACGGGTTGTATTTCTTGACTTCGCTGTGTTTTTATGGTAATTTGTACATATATTATATTGGAGGTAAATATTATGTCTAAAAATCCTTACGCAGGTACAAAAACCGAAAAAAACCTTTGGGAAGCCTTTGCGGGCGAATCGCAGGCGCGAAACAAGTATACATATTTTGCTTCGGTTGCAAAAAAACAGGGTTATGAACAAATAGCCGCCCTTTTCCTTAAGACCGCAGAAAACGAAAAAGAACATGCGAAACTCTGGTTCAAGGCTTTGGGCGAACTTGGCAACACGCCTGAAAATCTGCTTCACGCCGCCGAGGGCGAAAACGCAGAGTGGACCGATATGTACGACCGTATGGCAAGAGAGGCTGACGAAGAGGGTTTCCACGACCTTGCCGAGCAGTTCCGCGGTGTAGCCGCTATCGAAAAGGCGCACGAAGAACGCTATCGCGCACTTTTAAACAATGTTGAAACTGCTACCGTTTTCGAAAAGAGCGAGGTCAACGTGTGGGCATGCCGCAACTGCGGTCACATTGTTGTCGGCACCAAGCCACCCGAACTTTGCCCTGTTTGTAAGCACCCGCAAAGTTATTTTGAATTAAAAGAAGAAAATTATTAATAAGTTTGGTACAACCCGAATTAAACACACCGCACAGTCAAACGGCTGTGCGGTGTGTTTGGTTAGTTTGCATTATTTGAACCGATTTTAAGGTTTACCGAGTAGGTTCTGCCCGAACGGTAAATTTCGACCGCAACGGTCTGTTCAGGGTCGCAGTCATTAAGCAGGTCACCGTACATTGTATAGTCCTCAATTGCGGTACCGCCGAACTTGGTGATTATGTCACCGCGGCGGATACCTGCGCTGTATGCGGGACTGCCGTTATCGACGCTCAATACAACCGCGCCGACGGGATATCCGTAATACTGAAGAACCTGCGGTGTGTATTTTTCGCTGATGGTGATGCCGACATACGGTTCAGGCTCATTCTGGCGGGAGATTATGCGGTCGCATTTTTCTTTGACGGTATTGACAGGAATGGCAAAACCCATACCCTCATATTCCTCTGAAACGATTTTTGCGCTGTTTATACCAATCAGTTGACCCTTGGTGTTAAGTAGTGCGCCTCCCGAGTTACCCGGATTTATGGCGGCATCGGTCTGGATAAGTTCGACATTCTTGGTTGTCGAAACCGAACGGTTAAGACCGCTTATAATACCGTAGGTCACACTTCCCATAAACTCAAGACCGCCTGGATTTCCGATAGTAATAACATACTGACCGACCTTAAGGTCGTCGGAATTGCCGATTTCGACGGCAGGAAGACCTGTTTCGGATATTTTAATTACTGCAAGGTCGGAAGAAATATTGTAGCCGACAACGGTCGCCTGATACGGTTCGTTTTGATTACTTTCAAGGAAAACCTCTATTTTGGAGGAATTACCCGATTCTATAACGCTTGAAATCACGTGATAGTTGGTGATGATGTAGCCGTCGGCGGTATAGATAACACCCGAACCCTCGCCCGTTGATTCGCTGCTGCCACCAAAGAAACTCATAACCGAGGTGGTGGTGCGTATTCCGACAACGCTTTTTGTCGCCTTTTGTGCCACTGCCTGTGCCGACGAATCGACCGACTCATCAACCGTTATCTGCACATTGGTGTCGGGATTATTATTGTTAGCGCCATTGTGTATAACCGTTTTGGTTTGTGCAGTAAGAATTGCGGCGGCACTTCCGCCGACAGTACCGATTACCGCTGACAGTATGCAGGCTAAAATCACAACCCACGCGCTGACACCTTTTTTTACCGTTTTTTTAGGGGGATAGTTGTACGGACTCTGGGCATAATTGCCGTAAGGGTTTTGTTTCGGTGCGGTGTATTGCGGCGGGGGTGCGACAGGCTCACTTTTAGTGAAAATATCATCCTGTATAATCTCGCTGTGCGGTTTTGTGTAGTACCCGCCGTCGGGCGTTGATTCGGTTGACTGTCCGTTTACCGAATCGAATCCCGAAATACTGCCCGAACCGTTTTGCTCGTTTGGGGTATTGTTATCCTGATTTGGTGAAGTGGGTTGTTCATTATTAAAATTAAATTCGTCCATTAGTATCGTTCCTTTGCTTTGTTGTAAAATCACCTTAAAATGATTTTATTACATTTACAGTATAAATATGTGAATTATTCGTAAATTTAATTTAAAAAAAGTTCTTTACATTTTTGACATTGTGTGATATAATCGTTTACGCTACCGTATTCTGTGCTTTTGGCGACTGCCGACTTGGTCGGAGCACTCGATGACCTTTGGCTCGGAACACGGCGGACATTTTAAAAAAAGGAGTGAAAGAAATGACAGCAGAGTTAAAGCAGCAGATTATCGAAACCTATGCTATTCACGAGGGTGATACAGGTTCGCCTGAGGTTCAGATTGCTCTTCTTACCAACCGCATTAACGAACTTAATGCGCATCTTGCAATCCACAAAAAGGACCATCATTCCCGTCGCGGTCTTCTTAAAATGGTAGGTCACAGAAGAAACCTTCTTGCTTATCTTCAGAAGGTTGATATTGAAAGATACCGTGCTATTGTTAAGAAGTTAGGTCTTCGTAAGTAAAAACACACAAGGGCGAACGCCGTTTACGGTGCTTCGCCCTGTTGTTGATTTTAGTATTAAAAAGTGCGGAGAGAAATCACCCTTTAGCGGTAAATCGAGCACCGTAGTTTGGCGGTTTTGGATTTATTGCTAAATGTGGTTCCTCCGCCGAAAAGAAAAGGAGAAAATGAAAATGTTTGAAAATTACAAGGTTTATGAAACCACCATTGCGGGTCGTCCTTTTAAACTTGAAACAGGTAAAATGGCACAACTTGCAAACGCCGCTTTTATGGCGACTTACGGTGAAACCTGCGTTCTTTGTCCCGTTACTGCTTCGCCGAAGCCGCGCGAGGGCGTAGATTTCTTCCCGTTATCGGTTGATTTTGAAGAAAAGATGTACTCGGTTGGTCGTTTCCCCGGCTCGTTCCAGCGCCGCGAGGGCAGAGCGAGCGAAAAGGCAATTCTTTCGTCGCGCTGTATCGACCGTCCTATCCGTCCGCTTTTCCCCAAGGATATGCGTAACGACTGCTCGGTTGTTGCTACCGTTATGTCGGTTGACCCCGACTGCTCACCCGAAATCACCGCCGCTATCGGTGTTTCGGCGGCGATTGCGGTATCGGATATCCCGTGGGAGGGTCCGATTGCAAGTACAAGCGTTGGTCTTGTTGACGGTGAAATCGTTATCAACCCCACCCTTGAACAGCGTGAAAAGACCGACCTTAACCTCACCGTTTCTTCGACCGCCGACCTCGTTGCTATGATTGAGGCGGGCGCTAACGAAATCGACGACGACCTTATGTTTGACTGCATTATGGCAGGTCACGAGGTAAACAAGGAAATCGTTAAGTTCATCAACACCATCGTTGATGATATCGGTAAGGAAAAGTTCACCTTTGAGTCGAGCGATCCCGACCCCGCAATCCTTGAAGAAATCGAAAACTTCTGCATTGAAGATGTTAAGCGTGCACTTGACACCGACGATAAAAATGTCCGCGATGCGGCACTTCTTCCCATATACAACGCTGTTCACGAAAAGTTTGACGAGCGTTTTGAGGGTTGTGAGGCTAAAATCGACGAGATTATGTATCTTGTTCAGAAGCACGTTGTAAGAAACTGGCTTAAGAATGAGCATAAGCGTGTTGACGGTCGCGGTATTGATGAAATCCGTCCGCTTGCCGCACAGGTTGATCTGCTTCCCCGTACACACGGTTCGGGTATGTTTACCCGCGGTCAGACACAGGTTCTTTCGATTGCTACACTTGCACCTGTAAGTGAAGCACAGAAACTTGACGGTCTTGATGAGGATACACAGAAGCGTTATATCCACCATTACAATTTCCCGTCCTACTCGGTAGGCGAAACCAAGCCGTCGCGCGGTCCCGGACGTCGTGAAATCGGTCACGGTGCTCTTGCAGAGCGCGCACTTGTTCCGGTTATCCCCTCGGTTGAGGATTTCCCGTACGCAATCCGTGTTGTTTCTGAAGTTCTTTCGTCAAACGGTTCTACATCACAGGGCTCTATCTGCGGTTCAACCCTTGCTCTTATGGCGGGAGGTGTACCGATAAAGGCTCCCGTTGCAGGTATTTCCTGCGGCCTTATCACAGGTGATGAGGGGGTTTACGGCGACTTTATGACAATGGTCGACATTCAGGGTCTTGAGGACTTCTACGGCGATATGGACTTTAAGGTTGCAGGTACACATAAGGGTATCACCGCTATTCAGATGGACCTTAAGGTACACGGTCTTACTCCCGAAATCATTAAGGAAGCATTCGCAAAGACACACAAGGCGCGTATCTATATCCTTGATGAGGTTATGCTCCCCGTTATAAACGAGCCGCGCACAGAACTTTCAAAGTATGCACCCAAGATGCTCACAACCGTTATCAGCCCCGACAAGATTGGCGATGTTATCGGCAAGCAGGGTAAGGTTATTCAGTCGATTCAGGAGCAGTGCAGTTGCGAAATCACTATTGAGGAAGACGGTCACGTATTTGTTGCGGGTCTTGATATTGAAAAGGCACAGCAGGCTGTTTCGATTATCGACCTTATTGCCAATGACCCCGAAATCGGTGCTGTTTACAGCGGTAAGGTTACACGCCTTATGACATTCGGTGCATTTGTTGAAATTGCTCCCGGAAAAGAGGGACTTGTTCACATTTCAAAACTTGATGTTAAGCGTGTTGAAAAGGTCGAGGATGTTGTTTCTGTCGGTGATCAGGTACTTGTTAAGGTTACCGAAATCGACGAACAGGGCAGAATCAATCTTTCCCGCCGCGATGCACTTGTAGAGGTTAACGGTGCCGTTGTTGAAGAGGGCGCCGACGAGGAACCCGAGCGTGACAGAAGAAAGGGCGGCAACCGTCGCGGTTTCAGAAAGCACGACTAATTAAAAACTATAGGTAAATCAAAATGGGCTGTTCCGATTGGAACAGCCCATTTAAAGTTTTAAGGTTTTGTTAAATTATCGACATCATCAGCGCGTACATAACGGGTATTGTGATAACGCACAGGGTGTGGGAAATCATCGCCATTGATGCGCCAGTTGAGGAGTCACTGCCGTATGCGGCGGGGAATATTACGGTGTTAAGACCAAGCGGTGTTGCGAAACCGAAAAATGCGAGTTGCAGTGTAAGTTTGTCGGCGCCGCAGATATAAAGCAATGCTATAAAAAACGCGGGCAGTACAATAAGGCGCAGGACCGTCGCAATGTAGATTTTGGTGTCCTTTAGAAGTGAGGTGAATTTATAGTTTCCGATTACAAATCCCGTAAGAACCATAGCAAGCGGACCCATACAGGCGGAAAGGTTTTGGAGGGTTGTTGTTACAAAAGACGGGAGATACTTTTCAACCCCTAAAAGACCGAGTATAATACCAACGCCAAGTGAAATCACGATGGGGTTAAGAAGGTTATAAAGCGGATTTTTTCGGGTTTCGCCTTGCGGAATCAGGATTGCGACACCCCATGTATAGCACACAAGATAAAGCGGCATCGAAAAGAGCAGATATGTGTAAAGGACTTCTTCGCCCAAGATTGCGGGGACGATAGCGTTGCTCATAAAACCGAAGTTGCCAAAGGTAAGGGCATAGCGGTATATATTCTTTTTATATTCATCCTTTTCAAAAAATCCCGCCATAAGGGTGGAAAGTATAACCGCCACAACGATTGCCCCAAAACAGTACAGAATCATACGGTATTGTTGTTTAAGTGATGCTACCGTGCAGTACTTCATAAAGGTGTTTATGATAAGCGACGGAACAAGGACATAGTTTTCAAGTTTTGAAAGTACCGTTGCACCGTTTTCGGGAAGCAGGGATTTTTTATGAAGAATAAATCCGATTACAATGCACAAAAACATTACAAGCATAGGTGAGAGTGTGGCTTTAAATACGGCAAACATAGAGTTTTCTCCTTCCAAATAAAAAACCGGAAACCTCCGGTTTTTTTATTTATTATTATCGGTTGTGATAAAGTTTTTTAGTTTGATATTTAGGTTCACAGGTAAGGTTTATACCGACCTTGCGGAAGGTCTGCTCGTCCACGCGGGAAAGGATAACGCTTGAATGTGCTTCAAGACCGCGCAGTTTTTCAACCTGATCAAGCGCCTTTTTAGCGGTGGCATCGGTTGCGGCGCATATCGACAGTGCAATCAGCACCTCATCTGTGTGAAGCCGCGGATTATGGTTGCCGAGCATTTCGGTCTTCATGCGCTGTATCGGCTCAATAATTGTGGGTGAAAGCAGTTGCACATCGTCGTCAATACCGCCAAGTTCCTTAAGTGCGTTAAGAAGCATCGAGGAGGAGGCGCCGAGCAGGGAAGAAGTCTTGCCCGTAATAATTCTGCCGTCGTCAAGTTGTATCGCGGTAGCGGGCGCGCCTGTGGCTTCTGCCTTGCTTCGTGCGGCGGCAACAACGGGACGGGCATCGACACTTATGTGTGCCTGATTCATAAGAAGTTCGATTTTTGTGACCTCGTTTTGTTCGCCGAGTCCCTGACGCACCGCACACATAGCGGCAAAGTAGCGGCGTATGATTTCCTGACCTGCGGCGGCTCTTACTGCCTGATCGTCGCAAATCGCACAACCTGCCATATTAACACCCATATCGGTAGGACTCTTATACGGTGACTCACCAAGTATTCCCTCCATCATAGAATTGAGCACAGGGAATATTTCAATGTCGCGGTTATAGTTAATCGCGGTTTCGCCGTAGGCCTCAAGATGGAACGGGTCAATCATATTGACATCGCTTAAATCGGCGGTTGCCGCCTCATAGGCAATATTTACGGGGTGTTTAAGCGGAATATTCCATATGGGGAATGTTTCAAACTTTGCATAACCCGCCTTGATACCGCGTTTATGGTCGTGGTAAAGTTGTGAAAGACAGGTAGCCATTTTACCGCTGCCGGGGCCTGGCGCGGTGACGATAACAAGTTGCCTTTCGGTTTCGATATAATCGTTTTTGCCAAAACCCTGTTCGCTTATTATAAGCGGTAGGTTTGACGGATAATCGGGGATAGGATAGTGACGGTATACCTTTATGCCAAGGTTTATAAGCCGCTTTTCAAAGGCCTGAGCCAAGGGTTGTCCTGTATAGCAGGTTATAACAACACTGCCGACAAAAAGACCGATACTGCGGAAAGCGTCGATAAGGCGCAGGGTATCAAGGTCGTATGTGATACCAAGGTCGCCGCGGCGCTTATTTTTTTCGATGGCGTCGGCGTTTATTACAATAACGATTTCGGCATCGTCGCGAAGTTCCAAAAGCATTTTGACCTTTGAATCGGGCTGGAAACCGGGTAGTACGCGCGAAGCGTGGAAATCATCGAACAGTTTTCCGCCGAATTCCATATAAAGTTTTCCGCCGAACATATCAATGCGGTCACGAATCTTTTGCGATTGCAACCGAATGTATTCGGAATTGTCAAAACCTATCCTCATTAAAAAATACCCCTCAAATTACGAATAAATACTATATAAGTATATCAAACATTTTTAATACTTTCAAGAGAATTTTAGCATAAGATTAAAATTTGTTGATTTTGTCGCCCGATAGTGCAAAATCGGGTTGACTTTAGGGCGTTAAGCGGTTATACTTATAAATAATTAAATTTTTTAAGGAGATTTGCACTATGGCATTTTATTTTAAGGAAACTTCTCATACCTTTAATGAGTATTTGCTGGTTCCGGGATATTCTTCATCCGAATGTGTTCCCGCGAATGTCAGCCTTAAAACCCCACTTGTAAAATTCAAAAAGGGTGAAGAACCCGCGATTTCGATGAATATACCTATGACATCTGCCATAATGCAGTCGGTTTCGGGTGACCGCTTGGCAGTTGCGCTTGCACGTGAGGGCGGCGTTTCCTTTATATACGGTTCACAGTCTATCGAGGATGAGGCGGCAATGGTTGCCCGCGCAAAGGCATACAAGGCAGGATTTGTTGTAAGCGGTTCCAATGTAACCCCCGACAGCACCCTTGCCGATATTCTTGCCCTTAAAGAAAAGAACGGTTTTTCAACCGTCGCTGTAACCGATGACGGTACCGAAAACGGTAAACTGCTTGGTATTGTTACAGGCCGTGATTATCGCGTAAGCCGTATGTCGACCGACATAAAGGTTTCAGAGTTTATGACACCCTTTGATAAACTTGTTGTAGGGGACGAGAATACCACATTAAAACAGGCAAACGATATCATCTGGGATAACAAACTTAACTCACTTCCTATTGTTGACAAAAACGGCAACCTTAAGTATTTTGTTTTCCGCAAGGACTACGATGCACATAAGGAAAACCCCAACGAACTGCTTGACAAGGAAAAACGGTATGTTGTCGGTGCAGGTATCAACACCCGCGACTTTGCCGAGCGTGTACCTGCTTTGGTTGAGGCAGGCGCCGATGTTCTTTGTATCGACTCGTCCGAGGGATTCAGTGAGTGGCAGTCAAGAACAATCGAATTTATCCGCTCTAAATACGGCGATACCGTAAAGGTCGGTGCGGGTAACGTTGTTGACCGTGACGGTTTCCTCTTCCTTGCCGAGGCAGGTGCTGACTTTGTAAAGGTTGGTATCGGCGGCGGCTCTATCTGTATAACCCGTGAAACAAAGGGTATCGGTCGCGGACAGGCAACTGCACTTATTGATGTATGTGCGGCACGCGATGGATACTTTGAAAAGACAGGTATCTATGTTCCTGTATGCTCTGACGGCGGTATCGTACACGACCACCATATGCCGCTTGCTCTTGCAATGGGCGCTGACTTCCTTATGCTCGGCCGTTATTTCGCCCGTTTCGACGAAAGTCCTACAAACCGTGTTGCAATCGGCGGCAATTACTATAAGGAATATTGGGGTGAGGGTTCAAACCGCGCCCGTAACTGGCAGCGTTATGACCTCGGCGGCGACAAGAAACTCTCGTTCGAGGAGGGTGTCGACTCCTATGTTCCTTATGCAGGTTCGCTCAAGGACAATGTGGGTCTTTCGCTCAGCAAGGTTAAGTCGACTATGTGCAACTGCGGTGCGCTTACTATTCCCGAACTTCGTGAAAAGGCAAAACTCACCCTTGTTTCGGCAACCAGTATTGTTGAGGGCGGCGCCCACGATGTTATCCAGAAAGAAACCTCGGTCGGTAATATTAAATAATCAGTTTAAGATAGTAAAAAAGCAGGGTTTTCACCCTGCTTTTTTTAGTCTATTACTATTTCACCGCGCACGGTGGGATCTACCCAACCGTCATCGGGATTTATAATAAGTTTTTTAATTCGGATAAGGTCGCGGATATCAACCGTTTTGTCAAGGTTTGCATTGGCGGCAAAGGGGTCACAGTCGTTTTCGTTTAACAGAAGTGAGCGCCTGAATTTTGCAAGGTCCTGCGCATCGCGTGTGCCGTCACGGTTTACATCGCCGCGTTTATAAAGTGTGACATAAAGCGGCTCACTGATATCGCCCGCAAGCATATGCCTTGTTTCGGCAATGCGCTGATATACTGTATATGTACCGCCCGTTTCAAGGTGTTTAAAGCGTGGATTATCGGTCCAGCAAATTCCGTCGGTACTGTATTCAAGACCCGTTTTATCCTCAACCGTAAAATAGGTTTCGGTACGTTCTGTTAGGGTGGGTGCGGGCGCTTTTTCCGCCTTTGTTTCGCCGATCTTTATAATATCGAAATCGGCGGTTTGGGCTGAGGCGATATCAACCGAAGTACCGTCGGTGAAAACTGCTATACATTTTATAATTTTGATTTTGCCGCGTGCGGCATCGATATTTTCGGGTATATTAATCGAAAATTCAAACAATGTATCTTTGGGTTTTACCCCCATTGAAGAAAGGCTGTTTTGCAGATAGATTACGGTCATACCGTCAGGTTCTGTCACGGTAAAAACGGTTGTGTTCTGAGGTTTGAGATAGTCGGTAAAAGACCCGACCGAATATTCGGCAATATTGCCGTCCCACTGAACCTGTGTCTGTATGGCGGCAAGGTTCTTTTTTTGTGCCGAAAGATTTTTAAGGTCGATTGTCACATCAAGTGTCTGCCCCGCATCGGCGGTGATGTAGTGTGTACCGCCCTTGGCAGCGGTGGGATTTGGATTTTCTGTATAAACCGAGTATCTGTCACCTAAAACCGCCTTTTTAATCAGTTCAACATCATCGGCGGTGATATTGCCGTTTCGGTCGGTGTCGGCACAGATTTGTTCGACTTCACTCTCAACTCCGTTTTGAGCCTTTTGTGCAATAAAAATATCCTTTACATCAGTACATCTGTCGTCGTTTAGGACCTATGTGGTGGCCGTTGTGTATTTAACACGGTAACTGTTATACTCTACAATGCAACCTGCTGTA
>JAZREH010000188.1:0-4644 GCA_045660705.1 Acutalibacteraceae bacterium | reverse complement strand
ATAATAACCTTTTCAGCGTCGGGTGCACCATAGTAGTTAAAGAGCTTATAATCAGTACCAAGTTTTGCATTAACCTTGTTCATATACTCCTCAACAATAGCGGGAGTAGCGTCATAGTACTTATTGCAAGCCTCACGGTGCTGGAAGAAGATATCGCCGTTCTCGTGAGAACCGCGCATCACGGGACGCTCGGGGTTCAGCGCACGCTTACGGAACGCATCCACAGCGTCCATATCGCACATCTCTTTCAGGTCCTCGTAATCCCAGATCTGAATCTTCTGCAGCTCGTGAGAAGTACGGAAACCGTCAAAGAAGTTGATGAAGGGAACGCGGCTCTTGATAGTAGCAAGGTGAGCTACAGCGCCGAGGTCCATAACTTCCTGTGTATTGGTTTCAGCAAGCATTGCGAAACCGGTCTGACGGCAAGCATAAACGTCAGAGTGGTCACCGAAAATGTTAAGAGCGTGTGAAGCAACGCAGCGAGCCGATACGTGGAAAACGCTGGGAAGCAATTCACCTGCAATCTTATACATATTCGGAATCATAAGAAGAAGACCCTGTGAAGCAGTGTAGGTGGTGGTAAGTGCACCGGCGTTAAGCGAGCCGTGTACAGTACCTGCAGCACCTGCTTCGGACTGCATCTCGGAAACCTTAACGGTAGTTCCGAAAATATTTTTTACACCCTGTGCAGACCATTGGTCAACATAGTCAGCCATCGGGCTGGACGGGGTAATCGGATAAATACCGGCTACTTCAGTAAACGCATAGGATACATATGCCGCGGCGTTATTACCGTCCATTGTCTTGAATTTTCTGGCCATTGAAAATTCCTCCTGTAAATAATGTTTTAGAGGTTATGTACCCGATTAAACGGTCACAATCTCATACGCTATACATTATAACACCTTTTTTCACTTATGTAAAGAAGAAATATTTTATAATTTGACATTTTTTTCACAAACTCTTTTGTGCAATAGAATTAAATGTTTTTAACCGTTGACAATATACCTGTGTTTTGGTAAAATCAAATTACCGATTTAAGGGAGGTATTTTTATGAAAATAATGTCTTTTAACACTCAACACTGTCTTAACTATCTTGAGCAGAAAATCGACTTTGAAATTATGGCTGATGCCATCAAAAAGTGCGATGCCGATATTGTCGGTCTTAACGAAATGCGCGACAAAGGTGCATATGACGATTATCAGGCACAGACCCAGATTTTATCCGAACTTACAGGTCTTGAAAATCACTTCTTTGCACAGGCAATCCGTTTTAACGGCGGCATAAACCCTTACGGAAATTCACTTTTATCACGATATAAAATTGTCGATACAAAGGTCATTATTATCCCTACCCCCGAACCGCGCAAATACGACGGATATTATGAGCAACGCTGTCTTTTAAAGGCTAAACTTGAAAACAGTCTTACTGTACTTGTAATACATTTCGGTCTTAATCCCGACGAACAGGAATTGGCGCTTAAAGCCGTACTTGAAAACCTTGAGGACGAAAAATGCATACTTATGGGCGATTTCAATATGCAGCCCGACAACGAATTTTTAAAACCGATTCGTGCGCGTATGCGTGATACCGCCGACCTTTTCACCACTCCCCTTTTAAGTTTCCCGTCGGACAAGCCAAGCATTAAGATCGACTACATATTCACAAGCCCCGATATTGAGGTGGTTTCTGCCGACATCCCCGCCATTGTCGCCGCCGACCACCGTCCGCACACCGCCGAAATCAAGTATGATGGAAATTAAGCCAATCGCCTACATACACACCGACTTCAAGGAAAAGTTCGGTATTCCCCGTCAAAGCCGGCGCGTGCCAAGCCTTATGGGTGAAATTATTTTTGAACCCGAATACCGAAATCCCGATGCGGTGCGGGGACTTACCGATTTTTCACACCTTTGGCTGATTTTCGGTTTTTCCACCGCAAAGCGCGGGCGCGATGCACTTACGGCGCGTCCTCCAAGGCTTGGCGGAAACACACGCATTGGTGTTTTTGCAACACGCGCCCCGTACCGTCCGAATTCTTTGGGACTTTCGGCGGTTAAACTTGAGTCAGAAAGGTTCGAACCAAATCTTGGCACCGTAATTACCGTTTCGGGCGTTGACATTCTTGACAACACGCCGATTTATGACATAAAGCCATATATCCCATATGCCGACAGCATACCCGATGCTACGGGCGGTTTTGCCGACGGTGTACGTACACACTCATTAAAAGTTTTATTCCCCGAAAATCTTCTAAATCTTTTACCCGCCGACAAGCGCACCGCCGCCATCGACTGCCTGAAAGATGACCCCCGCCCCTCCTACCACAACGATGGGCGCATTTACAGTATGAATTTTGCGGGATTTGATATTCATTTTACCGTTTCGGATGACACACTGACCGTAACGGGAATAAATTAGAAAAAGCACCGTTTTAAACGGTGCTTTTCTATTATAACTTTATGTTTTCAATTAAAGACTCTTAAGGTAATTGATGCTCTTTTCGGCACATTCAAGCGGAGAAAGACCCATACTGGGCTGGTCCTGCTCTACTACTACCCACAGTGCACCTGCATCCTTTGCAGCCTCAAGGATAGCGGGGAAATTCTGAACACCCGAACCTACGGGACGGAATTCAAACTTGCCCTGTGTATCCTTCTTTTCATTCTCGTCGATACCGATAAGTGCATACATATTTTCAGACTTTGAACCAACAAAATCCTTAAGATGTACGATTTCGGCACGGCCGGTGTACTTGCGTACATATTCGGCAGGATTTTCACCGCCGACATTTACCCAACAGGTGTCGATTTCGGTGTGGAGAAGGTCTGCAGGAACCTCTTTATAAAGGATATCAAGAGCATATTCGCCGTCAACCTTTACAAACTCAAAGTCGTGGTTGTGGTAGCAAAGTTTCATACCAAGGCTGTTTGCCTTAGCGCCGAGAACCTTTGCGCCCTCAATAACCTCGTTGAATTTATCATTACCGGGACGGTATTCTTCGGTAAGATACGGAATAACAACATATTTACAACCGATTTCGGCGTAAACATCAAGAAGGTCGGGGTTTGCCATCATATCAACAAAGGGAACGTGTGCAGAAATCGGAACAAGACCGATTTCTTCGCACATCTTCTTAATCTCAGCAGCACTCTTACCGAAAAGACCTGCAAATTCAACACCGTCGTAACCTAATGCCTTTACCTTTTTGAGGGTACCCTCAAAATCGGCAGCCATATCGTCACGAACAGAATAAAGTTGTATTGCTATCGGGAAATTCATAATATTTTCCTCCAATTAAATTTCAGGAATCTCAACCTCTACCTCGCGGCCGAGTTTGCTTGAACGGTTGATACCGTCAAGAATAGCCTGATTGTAGATAATCTGGTCGGTCGGAACGGGTGCCTTACCACCTGTGATACAAGCATCAAGGAAGGAACGGATCTTTTTGTTCCAGAGGTCCTTTGTAGCGGGCAGAAGCGGGATAACAGTTTGAACGGGCTTGCCTGCAACATCGTGATAAATTGTCATAGGCTTATCGAATGTACCGTTCCAGCAATCGGTGGAAGGCACGCGGAGTGAACCCTTGGTACCCATAATGATGGTATCTCCGGGAGTGTCAAGGTGCATATACCAAGCAATACGGAAGTCAAGGATGATACCGCCTTCAAGACGGATGTAAGCAGAAGCAAAGTCATCAACGCTGAACTTCTCTGCACATTCGGGCTTACCAACTTCAGCATAAGCTTCAGGTGTGGTGCCGAAGTAATCGGTAGCAGTACCGGTAACAGTAAGGGGTTTCGGATTGCCAAGAGCGTTCATAACGAGGTCGATAGAGTAGCAACCGATATCACCGAGTGCGCCAAGACCTGCCTTATCACCCTCGATAAAGGTTTCAGACCAAGAAACCGGAATACCGTGACGGCGTCCGCCACCTGTCTGAACATAGTAAACACGGCCGAGTTCGCCCGACTCTACTATCTTCTTGATCATCTGCATATTAGCATCGAAACGGGGCTGGAAGCCAACCGAAACAATCTTGCCGCTCTTCTTTTCAGCCTTCATAACAGCGATAGCCTCATCGAGTGTTACAGTGAAGGGCTTCTCAAGAAGAACATTAAGACCATGCTCAAGAGCGTAAATGGTGCATTCAGCATGTGTGCAGTTGTATGTACATACCGAAACAGCGTCCATTTCTACAGTATCAATCATTTCCTTGTAGTCGGTGAAGTACTTAGCGCCCTCAATGTTATTCTCGGCAAACTTCTTTTCTGCCTTACCGGGGATGAGGTCACATGCTGCTACAAGTTCAACATCGGGCTGTTGAAGATATGCAGCGATGTGGCTGCCCGAAATACCGCCTGTACCGATGATACCGATACGCATCTTCTTGTCGCTCAAAATCTGAGCACCTGTGTCCTGATTTGTGGAAAAATCATTCATGTCAATTGCCATTGTTTTTTACCTCCGTAAAAAATAATTTTTTTTAAATAACAAACTGTCGCATATAGCGATAGCTTAATTTAACCGAATCAAGTACCCTTTCACGGCAACCCTCACACGCCTTGACCCCAACCTCAACACAGGTAAAGGAATCATAATCGATATCGGTGAGGGCGGATACATACTTGCGCCAATCGAC
>JAZREH010000187.1:0-5332 GCA_045660705.1 Acutalibacteraceae bacterium | reverse complement strand
AAATAAAACTACACTAATTATATACCAATTTTATCCCTTTATCAAGTTTTATCTTTCGGGTCTTTAAATTTTCGGGTCGCGTGTTGTGGCACAATCCCTGTAAATTCGTCACCCGATTTTCTGCCTTTCGGACAACCCTGTGCGATTTCGGGGTACTTATTGTCGCTTTCGGCGGTCGGCTGAATTTCATAGGTGCCGTATTTGTTTATCTGTTCAAAAGAATCTTCGGGCTGACTGTGAACGGGTGTTGCTGCGAGTTCAGTATTATTTTTTGCCTTTTTGTCCATTTTTTCACCTCCCTTTTTATCTTTTCCAAAAATATTGGGGAATTGTGTTTGACAGCACTGTTTTACTGTGATATACTAATTACAATATTATGAAATTTCCGAAACGGAGGAATTAAAGGTGCTGGACATTCGTTTTATCTGTGATAATCCGGAACTTGTAAAAGAAAACATTAAAAAGAAATTTAAAGATTCAAAATTACCGCTTGTTGATGAGGTTATTGCGCTTTACAACGAAAAGTGCGCCGCTAACAGCCGCGCAAACGAACTTCGCGCTAACCGCAACAAGGTAAGTAAGCAAATCGGCGCCCTTATGGGTCAGGGTAAGCGTGACGAGGCGGAGGAAATGAAACGCCTTGTATCCGAACAGGCAGAGGAACTCAAGGCGTTAGAGGAAAAGGAAGACGAACTTTCCAAAAAGGTTCTGGAAATTCAGATGAAGATTCCGAACATCGTTGACGACAGCGTTCCCGTAGGTAAAGACGACAGCGAAAATGTCGAGGTTGAGTGCTTTGGCGAAAAGGCTGTGCCCGATTTTGAAATCCCCTACCACACTGATATTATGGCGCTTTTTGACGGTATCGACAAGGAATCGGCAGGTCGCGTTGCGGGCGAGGGCTTCTACTACCTTATGGGCGATATCGCGCGTATGCACTCGGCAGTTACCGCCTATGCGCGTGACTTTATGATAAACAAAGGCTTCACCTACTGCATACCTCCCTTTATGATCAGAAGCAATGTCGTAACGGGTGTTATGAGTTTTGAGGAAATGGATGCTATGATGTATAAGATTGAGGGCGAGGACCTTTATCTTATCGGTACATCAGAACATTCGATGATTGGTAAATTTATCGACACCATAACGGCAGAGGAAAAACTGCCGATGACACTTACAAGTTATTCTCCCTGCTTCCGCAAGGAAAAGGGCGCCCACGGTATTGAGGAACGCGGCATCTACCGTATACATCAGTTTGAAAAGCAGGAAATGATTGTTATCTGCAAACCCGAGGAAAGTATGGACTGGTTCAACAAGATGTGGAGTTATTCGGTCGAACTTTTCCGCAGTCTTGATATCCCCGTCCGCACCCTTGAATGTTGTACAGGCGACCTTGCCGACCTTAAGGTGAAGTCCTACGATGTCGAGGCGTGGAGTCCGAAACAGGGCAAATACTTTGAGGTTTGCTCATGTTCTAACCTCGGTGATGCACAGGCACGCCGCCTTGGAATCCGTGTACGCGGTGAGGACGGCAAAAAGTACCTTGCACACACCCTCAACAACACCGTTGTTGCCCCGCCCAGAATGCTTATCGCACTTCTTGAAAACAACCTCACCTTTGACGGTGAATACTATAGCATAAAGATTCCCGAGGCACTCCGTCCCTATATGGGCGGCACCGCCGAAATCAAGGCAAAGAATAAACTTTGATTTTATATGAATAAGAATGCGGCTATGCACAATCTGTGCATATCCGATTTTGTTATAAAGGGTATTTTAAGTTTACCCGCAAACACAAAATTTCACTGTATTATTTTTAACTTCTGCATATTTAGTGATATTGTGCCTGTGGCACAGTGATATTTTCACCTTGTGAAAGTGTTATTGAAACCTTTCGGTTTCAGTGATATTATATTCGCCATTTAAACTCGCGAAGCGAATATCACTTGGACTTTAGTCCAAATATAACTGCGAAGCAATATAACTGAAAAAAGCACCGACAAAGTCGATGCTTTTTTCTTGGTGCGAGTGACGGGACTTGAACCCGTACGTCGTGGACACACGCCCCTCAAACGTGCCTGTCTGCCTATTCCAGCACACTCGCTTATCTTACGGTTATTTTACCGCGCCCGATTATTATATCACCTAACATCTCAAATGTCAACAGTAAATTTTGTTTTTTTTTAAATAAATTTACTGTTGACATTTCTTATAATACTTTATCTTAAATTACATTCCTTTAATCCTTGCTTCGATAGATTCAGTCGGCAAGTTTTCCCGACTTGTCAAGAAGTCTTATCCAGAAACCGCCAAGAACGGTACGGTTCTGGAACATCTGCTTTCTACCCGTATCGGCATCGTACCAGTCGGTCATCGGTGCACGGTCGGGAGTTTCGTTATACATATCCCAAAGGGGTTTTATAAATGCTTCAAAACCGCTGACGCTGTCAATCATAGCCGCACACCATACAAGCCAGTCCGACTTTGTGTACATCGCCCTGTTATCAAGCGGCATACCGTATTTTTTGATATGACGGTCGTAACTTGCAGTTTCAATTTGTGCCACTTTAGTGTCAAAAAGCCCCAGTTTCATAACCCCGTCCCAGACAAGGTTGTACTTCATACTGAAGGTGTCGGGTTTATCAAAAGCAAGACGGTAACTGCCGTCGCCGTTATCCGCCGCGGCACACCAGCGGTCTGCCATATCGGCGGCACTTTTTCTGCACGCCGCGGCAAATTCGCCGTCGCCGAGTTTATCGCAAATGCCTGCATAAGCACCAAGTGCACATATTGCCTTAAGCGAAAGGTTGCAGTTATGGGCAAGGTGACCCGCAAAGTCGTCGGTGCAAAGTTGGTTTTCGGGATCAAAGCCGCAACCCATAAGGTATTTCGCCCATACATCGAGGGTTGCCTTATGCTTTTTAAGGAAATCGGTATCATCATCAAGACGGGCAAGCGCACCGACAAGCACCAACATATTTCCGCATTCCTCAACAGGCATCTGATATTCACGCTTGCACTCGAAATAGGTCTGTCCGTTTACAAGCGGATATGTACCGACATCGTGCGGTGCGAAATCATACTCCCACGCATCCGATTCGGCATACTTAAAGACGGGACGCAACATACCGCGAAGCAGTTCGGGGTTATAGTACATAAACATCGGTGCCGACGGATAGGTAACATCAACCGTTGCGGCACAGCCGTTACTGAAGCACTCTTTGGATATCCAAAGCACCTCACCGTCGGGCGAGCAAACCGCCTTATGCGCCGCCATTACCTGACGGAAAGATGCCGCAAGCAGTTCGTAGTAAGCCGTACCGCCCGCCGCCGTTGCATCGGCTTCAAGTTTTTTATCAAAAAGGTCGCAACGCGCCTTAATCTGTGCGTATTCACTAAGCGCAGTCTTTATAACATCAAGTATTTCCTGTCCGTCCTTATTCCAGATACTGCGGCAGGGTTTGCCGAAATATTCAAGTGAATAAATATCGTCATAGGCAACTGCAATAAGCGCCTTGCCGTCACTGAACGGAACGGTGCAACCGATATAGGACATATCGTCTTTACCAAGTGTGTATGTACCGCTTCCCGCATCGGTGCTTGCAATATACACATAACCGTAATCGATACGAATATCATCACCGCTCTTCTTAAGTACAGGCTGTTCGGTACTGCCCATACGAACGGCAAAACCCAGAGGCTCCGACACAACGGGATACTGCTTAGCGCTGTCAAGGCACAACTGTTCACAGACCGATATATCAAGGGTCGCACGCTCGACACCCTCGACCTCGGCAAAGATGTAGGAAACGGGTCTTGACAAAAGTTCAATATCATCGGGAATAAGCGGAGATGTAAAGGTCACTTTCAGTTTAATCGCACCGTACTCAAAGGTATAAACGGTTGAAAGTGCCGTAACATCCACCGAGGTCTGCTCCATTTTAGGGCAATCCGGTTCGTCACCTAGGAAGCAAAGGGTTTCGCCCGCAGTCCTAAGATATCCGACCATTTTGTTTTCTTTTCCTGTCCAATGCTTTGTGTTTTCGCCGTTAAGACGGTCACCCATTGACCAGACATTAAAATACGGGTCATTTAAAAGCAAAGGATAGGCAGGCATACGCATTTTCATTACTTTCTCTCCTCAAACAAACTGTTATACATATAAAATATCATACGTTGGCTATAATATCAAGCGTATTTTTAAAACTATAGTCTTATCCTTTTTAACCTTTAGTCCTGTTGTGTATCGACAATTAAAAACCGTCCCAAAAACTTCGGGACGGTTTTAGTCTTTTTTACGCTATTTCAATTTTTATATCACCCGTATCGGTAGTGATTTCACATTTTCCGCCGGTCATAGTTTTGGGCACCGTTACTTTGCCTGTATCGGTTTCGGCAAAGAAAACCTTTTCGGAAAGCAGACTGCCTTTTACATCACCCGTATCGGTTTTTACATAAATTTCACCCGCGTCGCTGTTTTCAAACCGAACATCGCCCGTACTGCGTCTTATCGAAAGTTTTTCTGTTACAACAACATCTTTAAGGCTTATATCTCCCGTACTGCCGTCAGATTCAAAGCCGTTACAGTCAACACCGTCAAATTTAGTTTTTCCTGTACTGACAACCGCTTTGACATTTCCTGTGCAAGCCGCCGAAGATACAATAATATCGCCTGTACTGACCTTAAGGTCAAGGTCAACTGCCGTAATATTTTTAATCTTTATATCACCCGTGCTGATTTTGATTTTAACACTGCCTGTCGCGTTTGCCTCATAAATCACATCGTTTGTACTGCCATTGATATCAACCGTTTCAAATGTAAAATATTCAGGCACAGTAATGTCGCCTGTACTTGTTTTCGCGGTCACTGACACATACTGATTTTTTGGCAGTTCTACCGTTATTTTTGCCGTATCAAACGACAGAATCGTGATGTAATCGTACCATTTGCGATCGTCCGACAGACCGATTACAAGGGTATTATCCAAAACCTCAACGGTATGCTTCATTTTTACATTTTCGTGGCATAAGACCCTGCATTTCCCCTCATCTGACAAAACAAAATTAATGTCCGCCGTATCGGTATCAAGTGATATTTTATCAAAGTCATCGTTTATATCGTGTATATTGTCCTCAAATCTTTCGGTGCTGATTGCGTTAAACTCCCAGTTGTTTACCGCCAGAACCGATACAAACAGCACGCTACCGAAAAGCACAAGCGATATCGCTATAATAATCCATACAGTAACACCGTTATTCATTATGCATTCTCCTTTTTAATAAAGCAGTTTTTTATGCCTATAGCAATCTTTTTTGTAAGCCACAAAGCGCC
>JAZREH010000186.1:0-1941 GCA_045660705.1 Acutalibacteraceae bacterium | reverse complement strand
AGTTTTGCAGTATCTCCGTCAAAGGTGATAAGACCGCTGTCGTACACCTTGATGTTGGTAACGGCGCCCTTATCATCAAGGTAAAGGTTGCCTTTCCAATGGGTTTTCGCATCACCTGTAACAACGGGGTAAGCCTTTTGTTCTTCGGCAATACTCATTGCGAGGGTGTCGCCGACATAAACCTTGATATCACCCATATAGCGGATAAGTTTTATTTCGTAATACTTGCCCGCCTCAAAGCCTGTATAGGTTGAAAGTGCAGTTTTTGTGCCCCCCACTGTGCGGTTAAGTGTCATACCCAAGGGGGTCAGTTCAACGCTGTAGCAGTTGTCATAATCGCCGCCGACAACATCAAAATACCATACGGCATCAGATTTTGCGGTGTATTCAAAGGCAAGTGAAAGGTTTGAAAGTTCGCTGTTTGTCAGCGCCTTTTCGCTGTCATTCCAAACCGATGCACTTATAACGGGTGTTGCAACCGCGGTGGTGGCGGGTGCTTCGGTTTCCTCTTTTATAACGGGGTCTTTGATTTCGTCCCACAAAAGTTCATACCTTACAAGGTCGGGGTCGCCTGTGTAGGCGTTGGTGTAGTTTATGATGTTAATATACTCAACGCCGTCCTGTGTTATAAAGTAGGTTTCGGCATAGTGACCCATACCCGCACGCGCTGATGTCATCGGTTCTTCGATAACAACGTATGTTTCGGGGACAAGGTTTTCGACATCAAAACGGTAAAGCGCAAGTTCTTCGTTTGCGTCCTTGCGTACATTACGGCAGATAACATAGTATTCGCCGTCCTTTTCAAAGATCGACGGTCTGCCGATATAATTCAGTGAATAATAATCGTCAGAAACAACAGTTTTCTTTATAAGGTTAAATTCGCTGTCGGTACGCATTACGACGGTGGGTTCGGTGGTTCCGCGGCAGACGAAGAAAAAGTCACCATTTGGAAGTTTTACAAAACTGCTTTCGTTAATGGCAATTCCTGCAAGGGTCGAAAGGTTTGTTATATGTGTCCAAGTAGCACCGTTATCGTCCGATTTGATGATGTTGACCGAAGTGCCGCTGATATCAACACCGCCAAGGTTTGAACCGTTCTGTGTATCGGTGGTGGCAATCATATATATTGTGTCGCCGACAACAACATCCTCGTAATTGGTCATATACTGAACGCCGCGGTTGTCCTGTAAAAGGGCAAATTCGTCGTTGTTTGTATAACTGTCGGTTGTGTTGCCCGCGTCAAGTGTCCAGTTTTCACCGTTATCGGTCGAACGAAGAAGTCTTACACCAAGTGAATCAAGCTTTTTTGTTGGTGTCTGACGGTCAAGGAATACCACCAAATCACCGTTTGGCATTTTTACAAGTTCGGGGTTTTGCGGATTTTCACCGTCGGCGTTATAAAGAATATCGCGACTTACAATTTTCTCGGTTGTGGGATTATAAACCATAACCTCATCGTGTGAAACATCGTATGCGTGACCGATACCGCGTTTATAAACGATAACAACCTTTTCGTCACTTATCTTTTTAATGGTGGGGAAGGCAAGATATGTGCGTGCAAAGTTATTGGGGTCGGTTTCGGGTGTTTCGATATTGGCATCGTAAAGAATTTCAACCTCGTTATATTCGGGGATATAACGGTCAAGGCGAGTTTGCACCTTTTCTTTGGGCGCTTTTACATCGTCAATATAATATGTGCCCTTTCTATAAGCCCACGGACCGAAATGGAAATAACTTAAGTATGTGTATCCTGAACCTCTGAATTTTAAATCCAAAGCAGTTACGGCATCTTCTTCACCCTCGTTAAAGTACAAATCCCAAGTGTTGCTTGCGGGGTCGATAACAAACTTGACTTTTACCCAGTCGCCTGCGGTGTAGGTTTGTTTAATGGTCTGTTCTGTACTGCCGTTCATAGCATAAATTCGACCGTTATCGGCAACA
>JAZREH010000185.1:0-1642 GCA_045660705.1 Acutalibacteraceae bacterium | reverse complement strand
TACCGTTTCGGTCGGTACTGTGCACATAACACCGTCGCGGATAACACATGCGGTATCAGGTGAAAGTTCCATAAGCGATTTTATGGCGCCTGTGGTCTTTTTACGGCTGTTTTGTTCGAGAAATTTTCCCAGCATAACAAGTGTTACCACCACCGCCGCCGACTCAAAATAAAGTCCGTGTACGGCGTGCGGGTCGGCATTTATGCGAAATGTCATAACAAGGCTGTAAATAAACGCCGCGGACGAACCCAGTCCAACAAGGGTGTCCATATTCGGATGTCCGCGAAAAAGGGAAGTAAAGCCGACGGTGAAAAATTTTGAACCGCAAAACAGTACGGGTACGGTCAGAATAAGTTGTGTAACGGCAAAGCCAAGCGGACGGTCTGCCATACTGAAAAATGAGAAAACAGGCAGATTTGGGTGGAGCATCTGTCCCATCGAAACATAAAGCAGTATCGCACTCAAAACACACGAGGTAATCAGACGCCAAGGTGAAAAAGCGGATTTTTCCCCGTCTGTGTTTTCTTTCACACAGTCCTGCTGTTGCGACATTTCCTCGCTTATGCCAAAGCCCGCCTTTTCGACCGCCGAAACTATTTTTTCGTCGGCACACAGGTCTGGGTCGTATTCGACCCGCATACGCTCGGTCATAAGGTTTACGCTACATACGGTAACCCCGTCAAGGCGGGAAACAACCCGTTCGACCGAGGCACTGCACGCCGCACAGGACATACCGCTGATAATATAGTTTTTTTCGGTCATTTTTTTACAACCTCTTTACAGTTGCGCCGTTTTTATCCGCCGATTCGCATACGGCACTGTGACAGGTAAACAGAACGGTCTGTCGCGCCTTTGAGTATTCGGCTAAAAACGCCGTAGCCTCGTCGGTGCGGCGGTCGTCATACTGACATAAAACATCGTCAAGTAAAACAGGCATCGCCTCGTCACAGATAAGTTCACACATCGCAAGGCGAAGACTTAAATAGGCTTGGTCGGTGGTGCCCGCGCTTAAATAATCGATTTCGCGGGTGCCGAAAACACCGCTTTGTTCGACCCGCATTTCAAGGTTTTTGGAAATTTCCATAGCCGCATACCGCCCGTTTGTCAGGCGTGAAAAGATTTCGAGTGTCTGCTTTTCAAGAGCCGACCCGTATCCGCGCCGCACCTCGGCAAAACTTTCGTGAAGTTCTGAAAGTGCGGTCTGTGTCGCATCGTAGACAAGTTTTTGCGCCGTCAGATTCTCGATTACCGTATCGGCTTTTGCACGAAGAGAATCGACACTTTCACCCTGTGAAAACTCGGTCTTTATGCGGGTCAGCACCTCGGAAAGTTCGGCGGTGATGCGGTTTATTTCCTCGGCGGTTTGCTCTGCCTTATCCCGTGCGGCATCAAAATCGGTATTCTCGCCGCCGTCTTTTGAAATACTGTCAAGTTTCGCCTTGGCTTCTTCGTACGAAATTGCACCAAGGTCGCTGCTTAAATACGAAAGCCGCAGTTTCAGTTCCTTTTGTTTTTGCGACATTTTTTCAAGTTCGGGCAGACGGGCACGAACGGTGTCGGGGTCACCGTCAATCGACAAACGCTGTGCGAGTGCCGAAAGGTCGGCGGCAGCCTGTGATTTGTTCTGCTTTGCCTCGTCAAG
>JAZREH010000184.1:0-7735 GCA_045660705.1 Acutalibacteraceae bacterium | reverse complement strand
GGTGCCGTAAACCGCGGTGTCAGTGAATCGGCGGCAAAAAAGATTTTCGACGATATGTCGGCTTTCAGTTCCTACGCCTTTAACAAATCCCACGCGGCGGCATATGCTGTTGTTGCATACCGCACCGCCTATCTTAAATGCCACTATCCTGCACAGTATTTTGCCGCACTGCTGACAAGTGTTCTTGACAGCGCGGGCAAGGTGGCGCAGTATATTGCCGAGGCAAGGCGAATCGGACTTTCGGTTCTGCCGCCGTCGGTAAACTTTAGTGTTCACAGTTTTACCGCCGAAAAGGACGGTATCCGTTTTGGACTTTCGGCGATAAAAAACCTTGGAAACAACTTTATCACACGCCTGATTGCCGAGCGCGAAAAGGACGGACATTACACATCGCTTTACGATTTCTGCCGCCGTAATTTCGGCAGGGAATTAAACCGCCGCGCGATGGAGGGTCTGATAAAAAGCGGAGCAATGGACAACCTTGCCGACAACCGCCGTCAGATGCTTTATAACCTTGATATGGTGCTTTCGGTAATCGAGGAGGAAATGCGTTTCGGCGGCGACGGACAGATGGGTCTGTTTGGCGAGGAGGACGCTGTCGAGCCGACACTTCAGACGATTGAGGAAATGCCGCGCGAACACTTCCTTTCGATGGAAAAGGAGGCAATCGGAATCTACCTTACGGGTCACCCGATGGATGTGTATGAAGCCTTTATTTCGCGGGGCGGATATGCGCGTGTCGGCGACATACGGGCAAAAAAATATCCCGACGGCAGACGGGTCAGCGTGGTCGGAATAATGGGTCCGCTTCGTATAAAGCAACTCAAAAACGGCACGATAATCGCCTATTCGTCGATTGAGGACACGACGGGACAGATTGAAATAACCGCCTTTTCGTCGGTTGTGAAGCAGTACCGCGAACTTATGGAGGAGGGTGTGACCTCGATTGTTCACGGCAGGATAAGTGAGCGCGAGGACCGCGACCCCGAACTTATCCCCGATAAAATCGAGGCGGTACCCGAGGGCGCCCAAAATATGAAAAAGCAGATACGGTCAGGGTTGTATCTTAAAATCCCGTCGGTAGGTTCTCCACAGTTTGCACAGATAAAAACGGTGCTTTCGTCACATTCGGGCAAAACCCCCGTTTATATCGTCTGTGCCGACAGCGGGAAACGCCTTGAAGCGCCCGAAAGTCTTCGCATTTCACCAAGCGATGAATTGATGACAGCACTTTCGGAAATAATAGGTGTTGAGAATGTAAAATTTATCACATAATATTTGCAGAATATTGAAAAATGTAATTTTTTACTTGATAAATGAGGATTATTGGTATATAATGTATCCTAATGAAATGCAACTATTGATTGACAACTTTTGGAGATGATAATATGAAAACTATAGGAGTTCTTACAAGCGGCGGCGACGCCCCAGGTATGAACGCGGCGGTAAAGGCTGTTGTTATGGCTGCCAAAGAACTTGGAATAACCGTCAAGGGTGTTGACCGCGGATATAACGGTCTTATTGAGGGTAATGTTAAGGACCTTACCGCTACCGATGTTCTCGATGTTATAAACAGGTCGGGTACATTCCTTTATTCGGCGCGCAGTCCTAAGTTCAAGACTATGGAAGGTGTTAAAGAGGCTGCCGACAGTTGTAAGGAACTCGGTATTGAGGGTCTTGTTGTTATCGGCGGTGACGGTTCGTTCCGCGGTGCCCGTGACCTTTCAAATATCGGTATCCCCTGCATCGGTATCCCCGCTACTATAGATAACGATATCGCCTGCACCGACTATGCAATCGGCTTTGATACCTCGATGAACACTATTTTAGAGATGGTTGACCGCCTTAACGATACCGCACGCTCGCACGACCGTTGCAGCGTGGTTGAAGTTATGGGTCGCCACGCAGGTTATCTTGCCCTTGAAACGGGTATTGCTGTTGGCGCTACCGCAATCGTTGTTCCCGAAAAACCGATTTCGGTTGACGAGGTTGTTGAAAAAATAAACCACAGCAAGTCTGAAAACGGCAGAAACCACTTTATCGTTATGGTTGCCGAGGGTATCGGTGGCGTTGAGGAAATGGCAAAGGTGATTGAGGAGAAGACAGGCGTTGAATCACGCGCAACTATACTCGGTCACGTTCAGCGCGGCGGCAGTCCTACGGTACGCGACCGCGTGATTGCAACACGACTCGGATACGAGGCGGTACAACTTCTTAAAGAGGGTATCGGCAACCGTGTTGTTGTATGGAAAAATGAACAGGTTGTTGACTACGACATTTTCGAGGCGCTTAATATGAAGAAGAACCTTGATATGCATCTTCTCGATATTGCCGAGGCAACAGCAATTTAAAATTATAATAAAAAACAAGGGCGACCTTTACGGTCGCCCATATTTTTACACTAATATACTGAAAAAACTATTTTTCCTCTTTAAGACCGAAATATTTAACATAAGCATTTCTGAAACCCTTATATGACTGAAAACCGACCCGTGCGGCAATCTGTTTTTTGGAAAGATCGCCGCGGCGTATAAGATCCTTTGCCGACTGCATACGCAGGTCAAGGCGATACTGATAAAAGGTCTTTCCCGTATGGTTTAAAACCAGTCTTTCGGTGTGCCGCACCGAAACACCAAGGGTCTTTGCCAAATCTTCAACCGAGGTGTCGACGTGCAGGTTTTTGTCGATTAAAAAATCATAGTCAACCTGTTCTGAAATATCAAAAGAATCCTGTTCCAAAACTTCGTAGCACAAAAAGGTGATAAAGGTGCGTAGTTTCAGCATACTTTTTCGGTCAAAGGTGCGTGAAAGGTCGATAATTTCCTTTAAAATTTTAATATCACACTCTGCCTTTACCTCTTGGCGTACAAAGCCGTCGGTAAACATATGAAAATAGCGATGGTTTTTACTGCAATCGATACAACGGTGGTATACATTTGCGGGAATTACAAGCAAATCTCCCGATTTCATTTCGTAATGCCTGCCGTTTATTTCATAAGACAGTCTGCCGTCGTCTAAAAAGAAAAATTCGTTAAACTTGTGTTTGTGCAGTGCCGTAGAGGCAAGTTGTTCGTTGCTTTCGATTGAAAGAAAAAGCCGTTGTCGTATGCCGCCAAAGTTTATAGACGATTGATATATCATTATTACACCACCCCTGTCGCGACCAATCATACCACAAAAAATGCCAAATTTCAAGCAAAAAGGGAACAAATCTGACATTTTAATAAAAATTGGTCTGCTGTGCGGATTGTATGTGACGGCACAATCCTGTAAAATAAAAAAACGGGAATAACAGCACCCAAAAAATTTTGAAAGTAGATGATATTGTGTTCAGGAAACTAAAGGCGATTTTTTCTGCCACCTTGTCTGTTATGATGATATTAACGGTATGTCTGCCCTGTTTTGGAACAGTAAGTGCCGCCAAAACAGAGTTTTGGTACAAAACATACGATTTTGAAGACAACACCGTCGGTAATGGTTTGCCCGACCCGTTTTTTATCGAAACGAACGATATGGCGGACAAACATTCTATCGTTTCTGACTCCACCCAGAGCAACTGCCTTAAAGCGGTGGACGATTCCACAACAAAGCGAACATCAACCGATGTTAAGTTCACAAAAATGTATGATACATTTGAGTTTGAGTTCAAGATAAAATTTGACAAATGTGCCCGCACCACCATAGGACTTTGCAATCAATACAGTAATCCTTTTACCGAATATCACGCTGTCGGTTTTTACTTTTACGATGACGGCAGTATCTTTGCCAAAAACGGTAATACTAACACCTATCTTGTGAACAAAGGTGCTGACACAGGATACTCTCGCGGAGAATGGGTAACCGTAAAATTTGTTGTTAATGTTACCGCAAAGACCTGGGATGTATATTATAACGAGGGTAAATCTGACGCAGCGTCGCTTACCGGATTAAGTTTCAGAAACAAAAATCACAACTATCTTGACCAGTTTGGTATAGGTCCGTTTGCCAACCAGACCGTAACATACTATCTTGACGATATAAAGGTACCCACAGATGAGGAGGAGCCTGTGATAAAAGAACCTATTAAACTTGACCGTTATATTCCCGAATATAACAAGTTGGAAATTCTTTACGATGCCAATATCGAAACCCCCGATACCGACCCGTTTTATACCCGTGCTTATCTTGCATTTCCCACAATCAAAAAGATAAACGACCAAAAGGTGGTCATCGTTTACAAGCGCGGAATCGACCACGCGTGGAATGTTGCCCACGATGAGGTAATGATTTATAACCCCACCACCGAAAAAATTGTAAGTCGCGATGTTCTTTATAACGCCGACGGCGAAAACCCGCAAAACCCCGAACTTGTAAAAATGCCGAACGGCGACCTTATCGCACTTCTTGACCGTCAGTATCCTGCCGACTGCACAAGCAGTAAGGGTACCAAAACGGTCGAAAAGGGTGTGGCGATTATGCGCTCGACCGACGGCGGCGACACTTGGGCGCTTGACGCGGGAAATACCGATGACGAATACACCAACAATGACGCCTTTGCACTTTTAGAGGATAACGAGGGCGTTCAGTACGGCTCGACCTATGACGATTTAATCGTCGGCGATACGGCGTATGTACTTGCCTTTACCCACGCGTCCGCGGGAAAGGAACTTGGCGGCACCGAAAGTCGCGGCACCGATGTTCCCATTATAAAGACCGACGATAACGGTCATTCGTGGACATATGTAACCAGCCTTACCGACCTTGCGGGCACGTCAATCAACGAAAGCGCCTTTATTGAACTTCAAAACGGCGATTTCTTCTTTATCTGCCGCGGTTACGACGAAAGCACTATAGCCATTCGTACCGACAGCAACTTTAACCTTATAAACAAACGCGTTGTTTCCGCCGATTACTATTCACTGAATTATATCGGCAGACCTAAAATTTTTGAAAAGGACGGCGAATACTACCTTGTTTGCCGTAATGTCCGCAAGGATGCAAATGAAGAACTTGCGCTTTACCGTTTTGATGTCGAAAACCTTGTTCCCGAAACATACGTTGTTATCGAAGAACCGATGACATCAGCGCGTGCGGGTATGGGTCACTACAGCGAGCCGTACTTTATAACCCAAAACGGTGTCGAGTATGTAAACTTTATAAACTACACCAACGCCTATACAGGCGACCCCGACCTTGTAAGATACGAACTTATCTGGGACGAAATCAAAGACCCCGTTATCAAGGAAACCGAAACCGACAGTAAAACCACCGTTGCAACACCTGTTATGACGGCGAAAAACTGGAAAAACAGTGAAGCACCGCTTTCGGATAAAGAGTTTTCTAACCTTTCGCTCGCCTTTGAGTACACCGCAAAATCTGATGCCGTATGGTATTTCGATGTGGTAGACGGCGACTATAACAACTGCTACAGCGTTGAACTTAACCCCACAGGTATGACCCTTAACAGGGTTGTTGGCGGCGTTAAAACTGCACTTTCGACCTACACAGGATTTGAAAGCGGCAAATATTACGGCATAAAACTTGTCCGTTATATGGGCGATATCAAGGTTTATGTGGGCAACACCCTCGCAATGAGTATTGCACAAGAAAATCAAATCTTCCCCGTCGTTTCGGGCGATGTCAAGACCCACTGGAAAGGCAATATTTACCTTGATGACAAGGGTGCCGTTACCAATATTAAGGTATACGACAGCGGTCTTATTACCTTTGACGGAGATACTGCAAAACTCGGTGAAATAAAGATTAAAGACGATATTGCACCGATGATAACCAACGGTACAACATCAAAAGTAACCTACACCGATACAGGTATGACGGTCAGTATCAGCGGCGGCTCTAACCCGTCGACCTATACAAGCGCTTGGCTTGATAGCGATGTCGGTGATTTCGTACTGACCTTTACCGACAAATACAACCGCAACAACTGGTGCAACCACGCAATCATTTTTGCGGCAACCCCCACTGCCGAGCCCGGCACAGGTCATTACTTCCAAGGCTTTAACTCGAACTCTTTCGATACCAAGACCGTTTTCGACGGCGGCTATGCACTGGTTACGGGTGTTCAGGGTGTAACAAACCTTCGCCAGACACAGTACACCTTCCACAACATTACCGCAAAGGGCAGTTACACAACCCTTACCCCCGTAACATCGGCAGGCACGCTTTACAGAAATTATGACGTAAAGATTGTTAAAAAAGCCAACCGCCTTACCGTTACGATAGGTACGGGTAAAACAGGTACCATTACCGTTTACGACGGCGTATCCGACCATATTGTGGGTAACATCTTTGCTGCGGTACAGCAGGACACTTCCTCCATCTCAAACATCAAGGTAACCGATACAGAAAACGCCGTAGATACTGAAATCATCGCGGACGATACTGTTTTGGGTGACCTGTCAAGTGATAAGATTGTTAGCGCCGACGACCTTACCGTTATGCGCAAGCATCTTTTAGAGGTTGATATATTCGATTCGCTTTACAGGGCGGACATAAACCGCGACGGTTATGTTGATATCCGCGACCTTGTAAGACTTAAAAAGGAAATTGTGAAATAAAAACAATTTTTAAGGGCGACCTTTACGGTCGCCCTTATTTTGTACAAAATTATTTAATTTTTCTTGCCTCGATATAAAAACGCTTATCGTCGGCGTGGCCCATCGAAAAGGTCTTTCGCGGAAGCGACCCGTCGGCGTTAACAGCGGGGAAAAGTTCGCTTTTCTGCATACCCGCAAACAGGAAACCGAGGGTGTTTTCCTTTTGACAGAGATTCTTCACCGAATCTTCGCCGTGGATATAGTCGATTTTAACCTGACCGTTTTCTTTTAAATATGCATCAAGGTAGGTCTGCAGAGTGCCGACACAAAGTTTTGAGGTGGGTTTAACCGAAATTTCGCGTGTGTTATCACCGAAAATGCAGGTGAACTTCTGTGCATCGGCGCCAAAGTACTCACCGCCGAGGTCGGCGACAAATTTATCTATAAAGTTTTCGGGGTCAACACCGAAAAGAACGCGATATATCGGCTCAAACCCGAGTGCCAAGTCGTGGATATTTACCACCTCAACCAAGGCATAGCGCGAAAGTTCGGTGGGATTTATATTGTAACATTCCTTTGCAGTGGCAAGCGAATGGTTGCCGTCACCGACACAGAAAAGCAGTCCGTCACCCTTTTCTTCAAGGCGGTCAAGCGCCGCCATAACACCCTCACAGGCGGTGCTGTCTAAACGCTGACCCTTTATATGTCCGCCGTTTTTCATAAGGTCGAAATCGTAAAGGGTATGGAAATCTTTGTTTATCAGCGGCTCAATAACCGTGCCGTCGGGGTCGTCAATAAGCAGCATTATATGGGGCAGTTCAAGAGGTGCATCCTTGCGGATACGCACGCGGGGCGGAATACGCTCAACCACCGTTTCCTCGGTGGCGCGAACGCTCGCCTTACTGCCCTTGCGGTAGTCATAGCGCGAAAGGTCGATTTTGCCGACGATTCCGCGGCGGATTTTACCGTCAGACTGTGTACGCTCAACAAAAACGAAAGAATCGGGATACTCACAGAAAACATCGCGCGAAAGACAGTCTGCCATAGCGTTATTTATCGCGTTAATGCGGGGGGTGTCGTCATCTTCAAGATAGACTTCGGGCAGTATCATATTAAGTGCCGAATCGCAGTCGCCTACGATTTTTTCGGCGTCATGCCAATATTCAGGCTCTGATGTGTACTGGTCGCACGCAACAACG
>JAZREH010000183.1:0-3057 GCA_045660705.1 Acutalibacteraceae bacterium | reverse complement strand
GCGCGGGTCGGCAGAATAAACACCGTCAAGACCGGTATAAATCTGGCAAGGGCCGGCACCCATCGCCGGGGCGATGGCGACAGCACTTGTATCCGAGCCGCCACGACCGAATGTAGTAAGATCATCATACTTGTTAAGACCCTGAAATCCTGCAACAATGATTATGTTTTTCTTTGCAAGTTCAGCCTTCATACGCTCGGTATTGATGCGCTTGATACGGGCAATCCCGTGGTGCGAGTCGGTCTCAAAACCCGCCTGCCAGCCAAGAAGCGATATAACAGGATAACCAAGTTTCTCAATAGCCATCGCAAGCAGTGCAATCGAAATCTGCTCACCCGATGTGAGAAGCATATCCATCTCACGCTTTGAAGGACCGTCAGGATTGATTTCCCGCGCCTTTTCGATAAGGTCGTCGGTTGTATCGCCCTGTGCAGACACAACAACGATTACATCGTTTCCGCTTTTGTATTCATCGGTAATAATGCTTGCGACATTGAAAACGCGCTCGGCATTGGCAACCGATGAACCGCCGAATTTCTTTACTATAAGTGACATTAAAACCCCTCCTTGGGTAATCAAACAGTTTTAAAAGAGTGTATTTAAAATCTTTACGCCGTCAGCGGCAAGGTGGGAAATCTTTTCGCGCAACAGCGACTCTTTCCCCATATCGGTAATAAAGGCGATTTCGCCCTTATAGGCATTTTTAACGCAGGTTACACCGTCAAACGCCGACTCAAAACTCTTTACAAGTTTATCAAAATCGCACGACTTTGCCCAAACATAAAGGCGTGTATCGTTATCGGGGGTAACAACATAATCGTCGCTTCCCTCGTCCCAGCCGAGGTACTTGCGCGCCGAAATATGCTTTGCACAGTCGATAACATCGGCAACAACGGCACTTGCGGTCGGCATCTTGCCCGCGCCCTTACCGTAGAACATAACATCGCCCGTCGCGTCGCCGTTTACTGTTATAGCGTTAAACACCCCGTGAACACCCGAAAGTACATTTTCGCGGCTGACAACGGTAGGACGGACACTTGCCGTTATTTTGCCGTTATCAAGGCGTGCGGCGTGACCAATCAGTTTTATAACGCAATTAAAATTATCGGCATACTCAACATCGTCGAGTGTTATATCGGTAATACCCTCGCAACTTACCTGTTCGGGATAGACATGCTTTCCAAAGGCAAGTGCGGCAAGAATACAGATTTTGCGGCATGCATCGTGACCTTCAATATCGGCGGCAGGGTCCTTTTCGGCAAATCCGTTATCCTGTGCCAGTTTAAGCGCCGCACTAAAATCCATATTATCCACTATCATTTTATTTAAAATGTAGTTTGTTGTTCCGTTAAGAATACCCGTAACGCTTTGTATTTCGTTGGCGGCAAGGCACTGTGCCATTGGACGGATAATCGGTATTCCGCCGCCGACACTTGCCTCAAAGAGGAAGTTTACATTCTTTTCCTCGGCAATCTTTAAGAGTTCTGCACCCTTTGCGGCAACAAGTTCCTTGTTCGATGTTACAACACTTTTACCGCGCAAAAGACATTCCTTTACGAAATCATAGGCAGGATGTAAACCGCCCATAACCTCGACAACAATCCTGACATCGGGGTCGTCCTTTATGATGTTAAAATCCTTGATGAATTTATCGGAATACGAAAGCCCGTCAAAATCACGCAGGTCAAGAATATACTTAACCTCCATCTCCCCTTTTATCCGAGATGCTATGCGGTCATTATTACAGATAAGCAGTTCGGCAACACCCGAACCGACGGTTCCGTGTCCCATAATGGCAGTATAGACCATAAAGACCTCCAAAAACGCTGAAATATAATTACAGTTATTATACTACCATATGAGTTAAATTGCAATATTTTTTTGAAAATACGGCAATTATAACACATTTATTCACATAATATAACCAAATCAATATATTTTGGGGTAGAGTGAACAACAATGCAGACAGAAACCAAAAGAAACTTTCTTATAAATACGGCTTTTATCGCCACTGTCGCGGCGATGATATATTTAACGGCAAAACTGCTTTTATCTTATCTCCTACCCTTTGTTATCGGGGTTACGGTTGCAGTTTTGCTTCAAAAACCCGCCCGCAAAATTGCCAAACGCACCAAAGCAGACACAGGCGTTTGCGCAGCACTTCTTACGGCGGCAACCTATATTTTAATCATATCGGTTTTGACTTTTGTTATATGGCAGTTATGGGTTCATCTGCCCGATTTTTCGAAAAGCCTTTCAACCTCATTTAAAAGCCTTGATGCATCAATCGAAAAGTGGCGCACCTTTTTAAGCGGCAAGATTTCACATCTTAAAGGCGGTATGGCCCAAACACTTAAAAGCCTTACCGAAACCTCACTTGATGATATTCTTTCCCGAATCGGGGGCGCTGTTTCAGGTTTTGCAACAAGTTTTGTAAAACGCATACCTGCCTTTCTGATAAGCAGTGTTGTCACCATTGCGGCAAGTTGCTATATTGCAAAGGATTTCGAGCGTTTAACGGTGTTTTTAAGGGAGATATTAAGCCCGACTTCGGTGTCAAATATCCTTGCTGTGCGCGACATCCTTTTTAATCGGGTTTTTAAACTCGCGGCGGGTTATCTCACCCTTATGCTTATTACTTTTGTTGAACTGTTTATAGGTTTTCTAGTGCTCGGTATAAACGGCGCCCTGCCGCTTGCTTTGATAACCTCGACAGTAGACCTGTTACCCGTGCTCGGCACAGGTACGGTGCTTATACCCTGGGCAATATTCCGCATCATAACCGACGGCATTAAGGCGGGGTTAGGACTTTTAATACTTTATGTAGCAATAACCGTTGTAAGAAATGTTATAGAACCCAAAATAATCGGCAAACGCATCGGAATAACACCGCTGCTCACCCTGCTTACAATGTTTTTAGGGCTTCGTGTAGCGGGGGTTGCGGGGGTATTTTTGTTCCCGCTTGCCCTTATCACCGTAATTGAGTTTTATAAAAAGAAGTTTTAACACAAAGGCAACCCGGACCGAATTTGTGTACGGAGGGCGGTGGGCTTATTT
>JAZREH010000182.1:0-3682 GCA_045660705.1 Acutalibacteraceae bacterium | reverse complement strand
TAAACCAACTTCGTGCGCTTGGATACTGGGGCGGAAAACTTCGTATAGCACACTGTCTTAATGAGGCGGTCGCAAGCGAAATCTGTAAAAAGATACAGTCGGAGTTTGCGATGGCTGATATCGAGATTTATCCCTGCCGCGGTATATGCAGTTTTTATGCCGAAAAGGGTGGCATACTTGTAGGTTTTGAAAAAAGTTAATTAAATACTGTAAAATAAAGGCTTCTGCATTTTTGCAGAAGCCTTTTACTATTGCTGTGTTTTGTAAAAATCCACAGCCTTTTGCATAAATTCGGCGGTGACACCAAAGTATTCGGCAAGTGAATATATATCGGTGTATCCGCGTTTGAGCGCCTTTTTGTACTGTGCGTGGGGGATAAGATTGCTTATTGCCCAACGGTTGGCACGGTATTCGTGTCTGCCGCGCACATCGCAGGGTGAATATATGTTGTAAAAACTCATCGTTTCACAGTGACCGAGTTCGTGTGCTAAACACACGCGCTCTTTCGCACCCGTAAGACCGCTGTCAAGGGCAACAAAAAGATTGCCCGAAAGATTCAGCGATATTGAGGTGTTTTCTTTGAGGCTTGTACGGTCAACCGTTATCTTGTCCCTGTCGGCGATTGAATAAAGCCTACTTGTTTTCATTCATTTTCTCCTTGACATACTGTGCGTAACGCTTGACTTCGTCCCACATTTCGTCGGAGACATCACCGTCACCGCCAAAAAGTGCGACCTTAATGCTTTCATCGTCCGCCCTTGCGGTAGTACGACCGTATATATAGTCAACACTGACACCGAAGTATTCGGCAATCTTTGCAAGGGTGTCGGCTGATAGGGATTGTGTGCGGCCGTTTTTATAATCCGAAAGCGAAGCGCGGGGGATAGCGCAACTGTTACAAAGGGCGGTGACGGATATTCCGCTTTCTTTGCATAATTCTTCGATTCTGTCATAAATTTTCGGCATAGGGCATACTTCTCCTTAAAAAAATACGAAATTCCGTAAAGTTTTACTTGACATTTACGAAAAACCGTAATATAATATGCTTGCGGTTACGAAATTCCGTAATCTTATCTCTTTATTACAGATTATATTACATTTTTCCGTAATTGTCAATATTATTTTTAAGGAGCACAAGTGATGTACCATTGTAAGGACTGTGGAAAAAAATTTGTAAATGCCCGCGTGATTTTTGAGGGGCACGGGCTGTCGTCACCGCCCTACGAAAGGCGGCAGGTCTGTCCTATTTGCGGCGGGGAGGATCTCGAGGAAACAAAGGTCAGGCATTGTAGGTGTTGCGGTGCGCGGCTTAAGGAGGGCAGATATGACTATTGCGATGATTCCTGCCGAAAGCGGGGAGAAAAACTCTGGCAGAGGCAGGTGCGCCGACAGAAGCGGTATCAAACCGACCCGTTACATATAAGGGTTGCTAAAATCGAAAGATATAACAGGGAACACGGCACCAATTTAAGTTACGGGAAATATGTAGCATTGTTTGGGGGTTGATTTTGATGCTTGATAAACAGAAAAGAGAGTACCTTAAAGAATACAGGATAAATCAGATGCGCATAAGACGGCTTAACGAGTTGATACTTGACTATCCCGAAATGGCGAAAAGATACGGCGAACAACTTCAGCAGTGCGTTTGTCGGTGTCAGAAAATCGAGGACGAGATAGATGCGGTAGGCGATGCCTTTTTAAGTGAGTTGCTTTCACAGAAATATATGTGCGGAAAATCGCTTGAAGAAATCGGGCTTGGTTTTAATTATACCAAGCGGCATATGGAGCGTATGCATATAAAGGCACTTGAAAGATTTAAAATATCATAAATTAGTATTAATTGGCGCTTTACTTTTCGGGCGCTTTATATTATAATGTAAAAAGAACATTTGTTTGGGAGGTGTCGCGGCTTATGGACAGGATAATACTGCACTGTGACCTTAATAACTTTTTCGCATCGGTATCGCTGCTTTCAAACCCGACACTCTACGATGTACCCGTCGCGGTCTGCGGAAGCGTTGAGGAACGCCACGGGATAGTGCTTGCTAAAAATGAGGAGGCAAAGCGGTACGGTGTCAAGACTGCCGAGGCAATCTGGCAGGCGAAAAGAAAGTGTCCCGAACTTGTTATACTTCCGCCCGATTATAAAAAGTATAATGAGTATTCGCGGTATGCCCGCGAAATATATCTGCGTTATACCGACCTTGTTGAGCCGTTTGGCATTGACGAGTGCTGGCTTGATGTTACGGGCAGTACTCTGCTTTTCGGTTCGGGCGAGGAAATCGCCGACAGGATACGGCGCGAAATTAAAAAGGAACTCGGCATTACTGTATCGGTTGGGGTAAGTTTTAATAAGGTTTTTGCAAAACTTGGCTCTGATATGAAAAAGCCCGATGCCGTAACCGTTATATCAAGGGAAAACTTTAAGGAAAAGATTTGGAAACTTGCGGTGTCCGACCTTTTATTTGTTGGGAAAAGCACTACTAAACGCCTTAACGAATTAGGGGTGTTTACGGTGGGCGATGCCGCTAAGTGTGACCCTGCTATGCTTGACCATCTGCTTGGCAAAAACGGTAAAACATTAAGAATGTACGCGCTCGGTCAGGACGATTCGCCTGTCACACCCGCCGATGCCGACTACATTCCTAAAAGTATAGGCCGTTCGGTTACGCTTGACCACGATATTACCGACCGCGCCGAAGTGTGGCGGATATTTCTTAAACTTTCAGAGGATATATCAAGGGGACTTTGTGAAAAGAATCTTTATGCGGGCGGGGTGCAGATACACACACGCGATGCAACGCTTAAGGTCAAGGAAACCGCCCACACACTTGATAATCCCGCCGCCGCGGCAATTGTTATTGCCAAAAAGGGGATGGAGGTTTTTGATAATTCATATGATTGGAAGTTCCCCCTGCATTCGGTGGGACTTCGCGCAATCAATCTAAAGGACGAGGCGTGTGCTGTGCAGGAGGATAGCTACGGCGAGAGCAGTTGGGAAAAGCGTGAGGAATATATCGAAAATTCAATTAAAAGCGTGCGTGCACGCTTTGGCAGTGACAGCGTTAAACGCGGAACGACGGTAGAATAACAATCGGGTCAAATATTAAAAAAATAAATCGTTGGTTAAAATACACAAAAAAATCAAAAAAAGTTCTGTTGATTTCTGCAAGAAAATTTTTTAAAAGTGCTTGCAATCGGCAGACTTTTATGTTATTATCTTCAAGTACGCTGCGCAAATGTGGCGTAAAACATGCGTTGATGCGGGAGGTGGCCCACCGCGAGTGGGGAAATTTCCGCGGAGTATGTCCGATTTTCAAACCGGGCGAAAGAACTTTGGAGGCACTTTGGGTTAACTTGCGAGCCCTTGGTGCAACGGCGATGCGAGTCGCTGTTCCGGAATTGTCTGTGACCCCAGCAATGCCGGTTTTATATTGTGCAGTGAAGAAATACACGGCACGGTGTAAGTTTTGCCCGCCAACTAACTAAGGAGGCGAAAATTCACATGGCAGTGAAAGAAAAGATCCGCATTCGTATCAAGGGTTATGATCACGCGCTTGTAGACCAGTCCGCTGAAAAGATAGTGGAAACCGCTAAACGTACAGGTGCTAGGGTTTCCGGCCCCGTGCCGCTCCCGACCGAAAAGGAGATCGTTACAATCCTTCGTGCTGTTCATAAGTAT
>JAZREH010000181.1:0-7740 GCA_045660705.1 Acutalibacteraceae bacterium | reverse complement strand
TTTGTTCTGTGGCATTATACAGCGTCACACCGTTATTGATTGGTGAATTATTTGTATATACAGCGGCATAGTTATAAAGTGCGTCTGCGTTTGGAAGAACGGAAGCAATATATCTAACACTATCTCTATGTAAGTCTTTATCACTATTGTGCTTAAGATCCACGGGGCGCCATTTATCTGCAAGCGGGCGTATGGCATAATTATCTGTTTGTTGCGTGGTGTAACGATATGCATACGACCAAACACCGCCTGAGGGCATAGGTACGCCCTCAGCGTCGGCAACCGCCATTGCTCTTTTTATATATTCAACTGAATTATAACTTTCTGGCGTGTCAAAAGCGGTGGTCGCAGAAGTTGAAAAGCCGCAGACAGAGGCGAACAATAACGCTGTTGTAACTAAAGTGGAAACGACTTTTAACAAAATTCTTTTTTTCATAATCCACCTCAAGTATTAATTTGTCATTAAAGCAATATCAATGTCCTGCTGTAAAACATTTTTCCAATACTCAATAGTTGCACCGACGCTCTTACCGCCGCGGATTTCCCAAAGAAGTGAACGGGCATCCATCTTAAGGTTGCCGAAGCCTGTCGGTGAATAATTGTTCACGGTAAGTTTCGAATATTCGGCAAGGCGTTTTTCCTGATCCGATGTGTACTTTGAACCCGCGGTTTTTTCATCGTAAAGACCTTTTTTCATACATTGCTCAACATAGAATTTAATATACGCATAAGCACCTTCTGGATTTTTGCAGGTAGCACCCAACGCGAAATAGCGACCCTGACCCGAATCGCTTACATAAAATCCCTCTGCGTCAGGACCTTTAGGCATAGGTACAAAATCATATTCAAACTTTGCACCTTCCTCCATCCAATAAAGCATATAAATTGGATTCTGGAATACCATTGCAAGTTTACCCTGAACCATATCTTCCGACCAACTCCACGGGTCGCGGTTGACGCTTTTATCAACATTATACATATCAAAATACAACTGGTATGCGCGTCTTACGGTTTCGTCGGTATTTACGGTGTAGGTGTCGCCGCTCTTTTTAAGAAGCGATGTACCGTTTGTACAAAGCAAACCGTTTATATCGTAATCCGCAAATCCGTAGATATCATTGGTTCCATCACCATCGGTATCCTGCGAAAGGGTACGTGCTGCGTCGCGGAATGTATTCCAGTTCCATTCACCTTTTTTGTAAAGTTCAAGCGGGGTTTCAAGACCAGCATTTTCAAACATTGTCTTATTATAAAGGCAAAGAACGCCGGCACCTGTACCATAGTTAGCGGTAACAAGGTAGGTTTCGCCCCTGAACGGGTCGCTCTGCTTGTTATAAGGTACACTGCTTGTGTCAAACTGGGATAAATCGATGGGGCGGATAAGTTTTGTCAGTTGATATGACGGGAAATCTTCGTCACCATGAAAAACAACATCGACCTGTGTCTTACTTTGTATAAGGTTGGTAAGTCGTACGCCACGGTCATCATAGAAACCGTCGCCGACAACCGTTACCTTACCGCCGTATTTCTTTTCAAATGCCTTATTAATGGCGGTAAATTCGGGGTGGTCGTCGATTGTTACCGGCCAACAAACCGTAACATTCGGATCGCTTAACTTATCGGGCGAAGCATTTTTGCCCGTAACCGACGAATTTGCCGAACCACCTTGACCGTCGGCGCCGTCTTCGTCTTCGTAAACGATTATTTCGGATTCTACCCATTCGTCATCGCCGCAACCTGCAATGGCAAACAACATACCGATGCAAAGCAAAACAGCAATAACTTTTTTTAAGGTTTTAAAAGTTGTGTTTTTCATAATTTTCCTCCTGAATTTTATCTGTTATATATTATTGATATTAACCGACCAGACCTGTTCTTTCAATACCCGCACGGAAGTATCGTTGACACAAAACAAACACGATTATAAGCGGCAAAACCACCAAGAGTGAACCCGCCTGAAGTAGCGCCTGTAAAATAAGGGGCGAAACGGTGGTTCGTGCTGTACCGCCCGTTATACCTGCAAGTTTTGAAGAAAGTCCCGAAAGCGAAACCATAAGCGTGTATTTTGTCGGCATCATTATGCTTGTGGTAAAGTAATCGGTACTGTGCCAGATAAACGAAAACAAGAAAACCGTTGCCATAGATGTTACAGCGTTCGGAAGCATGATCCTGAAGTATGTACCGATATGCCCGCAACCGTCTATCGAAGCGGCATCCTCTAAATCAGAGGGCAATGCCCTGAAAACCTGACGGTAAATAAAGATGAACAGTCCCGAACGAAGCCCCATTCCAAATGCCGACGTCACCCAAAAAGACGCCACCGAATCAAGAAGTCCCAGATTACGGTATGTACTGTACATCGGCATCATAAGCACCTGAGGAGGCACCATTATCGTCAGAATAACCAGACCGAAAAGCAATGGTTTTCCCTTAAAATTATACCGTGCAAAGCCATATCCGGCAAAGGCGCAGGTAAACATTTGGAGTAATCCACTGCCCGCAGCGATAAATGTTGTACGGCCAAGCGTTGTCCAGTAATCCATTATTTTAATTACCGATTTCAGATGTTCCGTTGTATAGTTTCGGGTTATCCACACAACGGTAGGGTCCCATATATCCTTTTCGGAACGGAATGCACCCAAAAATATACTGAAAAACGGCGATATCAAGGTGTACCCAAGACCGAACAACAACAAAAATCTTAAAATTACCCAAGCAACCTTTCCAACGCGCCTGCCAATAATTTTCCATCGAATAGTATTTTGTTCCATATATTTCACTCCTCTACTTATCGATGTAAACTATACGCTTTGAAACAAGCATCGCTATGATTGTGGTTATAACAACCATAATCAAGAAATATGCAAGAGATAGCGCGTTTGACAGTGAATACTGTATATTTTTGAAATACGTCATTATCTGACTCATAACAGGGTTACTGTAATATGTGAAAGAATCGATTATTGTATACACAATATTAAGCAGACAAAACGGCATCATTATTGGAAATGTGACCTGCCAGAAGCGTTGCCACGATGTGGCGCCCTCAATATCACAGACCTCGTAATACGAAGGTGGAATTGACTGTATTCCCGAAAGGAACACAATTATCTGTACACCACTTTTCCAAAGCATATCAACAAGTTGGTTGACCCAACCGACAATCGTTGACACAAAACTTTCGCCAAATCCTGTACTTTCAAGCAGTTGTTTTATACCCGCCGCCTGAAACATCGTTGATTCCTGCATACCGCCCTGTGCTTGTGAAAAAAGCGAACTTTTAAATATAGACAACAAAACACCTGTTGATACTATAAGCGGCAAAGCAAAAACCGCACGGGCAAAGGTTTTGCCAAAAAATTCCTGATTAAGTATTATGGACAGGAAGAAAGAAATCGTGATAATCAGCACCAATTCCACAAGCATCTGTGTTATAGAATCGGTAAGTTTCTGAAAGACGGTAGGGCTTTCGAAGAAAACTATTTTGAAGTTTTTAAGCCCGACAAACTTTTGTACCAGACCGTTTTCAGAAAAAGAGAGGTCACAGAATGCAAAACCTATACTTTGAATAAAAGGAATAAGGAAAAACACCGTAACACCGATTAACCACGGTGCAATAAATATGTATCCGCCCGATTCACGGCGCTCTACAAGGGAAGCTTTGCGTTTAAGTTTAAATAACGACTTCACTCCATTACCTCCCTTTCAACCTTTTCAAATTCAAAGGCGCGAACCGTAACACCGTTAAAATTATAGTCCGAATCGCCATAGTTTATAATAAAGCAACTGCCGTTTTCGTATGTCACGGCGCGGACCGCATCGTTTATAATACGGTAATCGGTTATATATGCGCCAGATGTTCCCTTCATTATTGTAGCAAGTTCTTTTGCCATTTCGGGCGCTATATCCTTCCAAAGCGAATAATCAGAGCCGTTAAGACTGTCAAGTGGGGTTTCTTTAAGCGCTGAATAATCGGTACCGATAAAGGTAAAATCGTAAGACGAGCCCGTTTCGATAGCCTTAAGCAACATAACTTTTGTATTGCCCGAAAAATTGACCGACGGCATACTGTAACTTTTTATACCGTGAAGTACCATCTGCAAAAACGGAATTTCATTATCACAGGCGGCAAAACCGCTTGACGATATCGGCATCGACCTTATATGATCGGCATACGATATAGCATACGCCGCCGCCGATTCCAGAAGTAGGTCAAATTTGTTCTTTTTAAAACTTTGAAGTGACTTTTCAAAAACCGATTGTGTGGCGTTTCTGTCCCCACCCTTTTGACCGCTTGAACGATAGGGCGAATTCGAAACCGTAAGCGGCGCACAGGTGTCAACATCACGCTTTGTCGCCGATTTAATCCAAGATGTAACATTGTTTAAGACGTTTTCACTTCTTAAAATATAAATCGGGTCGTATTCCTCTCTTACTGTCTTTGTTCCGTAGTTAAAATACGGATGTTCTACCGTAAGATTAGCAACCGAAAGAACACGTTTATTACGGTTCCCCTTGGTGTATTCGGTAAATTCGGCAACGGGATATGTATTACCGCCGTTGGCTTCGGTCTTTTGTATAATTTCAGAAAATTCACCGCTTGACAATACCGAATGCTTAGTTTTGAATGTACTGTCGATTTTTCCACCTACGCCGCCGTCCTTATCAAGACCGCGAAGTGTCAGAATTACAGGCAAAGAATCAAAATCGTCAAGCATATCGCCGATATCGTCAGCATCTGTAAGTTTCATAATTCCCTGATACGGAATACCAAGGAAATATTTAGTCTTTCTGACGCTCATATAAGACTGTATATAAACGGGTATTTCGGTATCGGTCAGTTTTTTCGGGACATTCCCGTCAAAGATCCTTTCGCGAACCGCACCCGCAAGGTCGGTAACCGCGGCTGACGAAAGAATCGTGTAGGAAACGGTAAAATCGCAATCACTTACAGGATTTTTTTCATTCATAACAACATTGTCGGCTTCCGATGTATTATCCATCAGTGTTACAATGTCATTAGCACGGTAAACAAATCCGAAATATGCAATATTATAACATTTATCGCTGCTTTCGGCATCAGCATAGGCAATACCCATTGACTGTCCCGATTCAATGTAGGAAACAAGTCCCGCCGTATTCCCCTTATAGTTTGTATAGGACGCCGCAATCATCGGAAGCAGTGCCGCCTGTGTTTCGGACACAAGTTGGGTTACACTTTTTCCCCTGTCTTTACCGTAAATCGCCTGCTCATACACAGGAGTTTTGCGCGAATGAAAATTGACCGTACTTCCACAGCCGTCGGGTACGATGAACATACCTTCGTCCGAAACATCTGCCGCACCGAAATAAGGAAGAATCTTTATTTCAGAAAGATACATATCCTTATCGCGGCTTTTGATTTCATCGCTTGGCACATTTACAACAAGGCGACCGTCATCAATCGTATAAAGAACGGTGATTTTAATTTCATAGTTGGGAAATTCGTAAACACACTTTATACTGTTGGAATTTTTATATGCGGTAAAACCGCCGCGATTAACCGATTCGACGGTGCTGTTAATGGCAAGTTCGTTACCCTGAATATCATTAAGCACCAGTGACAATTGCGACTGTGCAAGGGTGCGCGGTGCACCCTTAAGATTCTGATTGGTAAGTACATCCTGCGGGTTACTGTAAAAGGTAAGATTCTTAGTGGAATCGTATATTTTAAAGTTTCCCTTTTTTGTATTAAGCGAAAACACCATACCGTCCTTTTCAAGGCAATCGGTATATTCATCAAGCACCTGCAAAACTTCAAAATTAGATTTTGAAGCACCGATACTGCCCACAGGAAACAAGGTAGTTGTTATTACAAAAGCGATTATAAGGCTTAAAAAACGAATTCTTCTGTTCAAATCAACTACCCCCCAAAATCATTTTTAATTCACTGAAAACAGATGTAAAGAACATTTCAATCTGTTTTTCAATACTGAAACAAAGTATAATCAAAACCGCAATAATACATATTGCAACTATTGTCAGGAAAAGCATTAATATATTACGGAAAAATGTAAATTCGTGTATTTTTGCAAACCCTAACACAAGAATGGCAATTCCCCAGGCATAGCCTATTACCGAAATTACGGTAAGGAACATTGCTTCGCCGTTTATAAGCACATTACTTAACAGAATTTTTATAAGTTCGGCGGCAAGTATCGGAAGCAGCGCAAATGCGACAACATTTCCGATTTCAAGCAGTTTTCCCTTGCCATCCGCCATAGTTATTACAAGCCAGTTTGCAATTACAACTATTGCGAAAATTCCCACAACTGCGATAAGCATTGCAACAATATCCATTTTACCCGGCTCATTCTTATTGAATATAAAGCCCGTAAACTGATACTGAAGTATAAGTGTAATAAAGGTTATCAGTAATATTACAGGTGTTGCAATATTCATTGCCATACAACCCGAAACAAGAGGTTTTATACCCTTGCTTGGATGGAAAAGCGCGTACGAAAGTTTGCCCCTGAATGTTGTGGGGTCGGAAGTATTATCCGACTTATACGACCCCTTATCACGAAGAAGGAAAAGCAAAGCGCAGATAATTACAACGAAAATCACCGAATAAAGCGGAAACCACTTTCGCATATGTACGCTTCGCACCTGTTCAAAAGCATCGGAATAGTCGGTGCTAGCCCCTCCAGCTTTAAAATAGGAAAGCGCCTTATCGTATTCCTCTTTTTCCATAAGTTTACGCCCGATACTTATATACGCCTTTTCGTAACCGTTGTTCTGTCGCAATACCTCCTGCCAGAGGGGTTCGGACTGTTCGTATTCACCCTGCAAAAACATTCTTGTCGCAGAAAGCAAGGTTGTACCGTAATCGGTAGGCATAAATTTTGTGATTCTCTGGGTCGACTGGTCATAAACATAAATTGCATCATCGATAGATTCAATTGCAACGGGTGTTCTAAAAGTACCATCCTGTGTACCCAGTCCACCGAATATTGTGACACAGTCCCCGTCTTCGCCGTAAATGAAGATTCTGCCGCGGTTGGTATCAAGCGCCGCAAAAAGACCGTCTGACATTGCGGCGATATCGATAAACTTATTGGTACCCCAATTGTTTCCCGCATCACCGAAAGATTCGCTTGAAAGTATATTATTGCTCTTCCAGTTAAGGCGGCGAATCTGTGTAGAACTGTCGGCGGTAACAAGGGTGGTCGTGTAGACAAATCCTTTACTGTCGATAATCATATTGGTGTATTCACGCGGAACATAATTTGCAAACTTTGAACGGAGTTTTTCACCCAAAAGGTTTTTCCAGAAATAATCCGAAAGTAAAGATGCGCTTACCTCTACCTTATTGCTTCCGAAAAATCCAAGAAACTTACCCTCGCTGTCAAGCATTATCGCACCGTCATACATCTGCTGGCAAAGTATGAAAACACTATCATCTTCGGTTATTACAACCTTTATTGGGATAAACACCTGATCTTCGGAAAGAAGGTCGGTTTCGGGGCGACCCATTTCCCGTAAAAGATTTCCGTTTTCATCAATAACCAACACGCGTTTATGGTTTGTATCGGCAATGTATATCTTAAGCACACCGCCGTTTTCACTTACCGTAAAGCCGTTAGACCCCGAAAAATCAATCTTTTCACCGTTGACACTTGCGATAATGGTTTTAAGTACATTAAGTTCGCTATCCATCTGATAGATTATACTTTTATCTGAATCCATTAGATAAAATCT
>JAZREH010000180.1:0-1511 GCA_045660705.1 Acutalibacteraceae bacterium | reverse complement strand
ATCGCAGTAAAAGAGCTCGAAGCCGAGCTTGCTAAGCTTATGTAAGGAGGTTTTAAAAATGGCAGATGTTAAAAAAATTGCTACAAGAGACGCCTACGGTGCCGCTCTTGTTGATTTAGGAAAAGAACGCGAAGATTTTATTGTTATGGATGCCGACCTTGCCGCCGCTACCCAGACAGGTATGTTTAAAAAGGCTTTCCCCGAAAGATTCTATGACTGCGGTATCGCTGAACAGAATATGATGGGCATTGCCGCGGGTATCGCCGCAACGGGCAAAAAGGTTGTTGTTAGTTCTTTTGCTATGTTTGCCGCGGGTCGCGCGTTCGAACAGGTAAGAAACTCTATCGGTTATCCCCACCTTAATGTTATAATCGGTGCTACACACGCGGGTATTTCGGTTGGTGAGGACGGTGCAACACACCAATGCTGTGAGGATATCGCGCTTATGCGTACCATCCCCGGTATGACCGTTATCAACCCCGCTGACGAAACCGAGGCGCTTAAGGCTATGTATGCCGCGTTTGAGTGCGACGGTCCTGTTTATCTGCGCTTTGGCAGACTTGCCGTTCCTGTGATTTTCGACGAAAGTTACGATTTCAAAATCGGCAAGGGTGCCCTACTTAAAGATGGTAGTGATGTTACAATAATCGCAACCGGTCTTATGGTAAACGAGGCGTTACAGGCTTATGAAATGCTCAAAGAAGAGGGCATTTCGGCGCGCGTTATCAATATTGCGACTATAAAGCCGCTTGATACCGAAATTATCCTTAAGGCGGCACGCGAAACGGGTGCTATAGTTACTGCAGAGGAACATTCGGTTATTGGTGGTCTTGGCAGTGCAGTTTGCGAAACCGTATGTGATGCCTGTCCCGTTCCTGTGCTTAAACTCGGTGTTTATGACACATTCGGACATTCGGGTCCTGCACCGAAACTTCTTGACGAGTTCGGTCTTCGTGCTGTTAATATTGTTGAAAAGGCAAAAGCCGCAATTGCACTTAAAAAATAAGGTATAAAGTAAAGTAACCCCCACCTTAATCGGTGGGGGTTTTGCTATGGAAATTAGCAGCAACCGCAGTTGTTGTCACAGCCACAGCCGTTGCTGAGTGTGTTGCCGCCGCAACCGCCACAGCAGAAGAGGATGAGGATAAGAATGATTATCCAAGTGCAGTTACCGTTACCGAAGTTACACATTAAGAAGACCTCCTTTAATGGGGCGTTAGTTGGTTTTTTCTGCCCACAACACATACTATGTTGGCGGCGCTTTTGTGTTACAAAAAATATTTTTAAAAAATTATTGACTTTCCCTGACTTTTGTGTATAATTAAAGTCAGAGAAAGTCAAAGGGGCGACGAAAATGAAAATCAGCGATATGATAACGGCGGAAATCTTAAAGTTACTTAATGAGTCAGGGGTAAATACCGCCGAGATTCAGCGTAATGAATTTGCAAACGATATCGGTTGCGCACCAAGTCAGATAAACTATGTACTGTCATCTCGGTTTACGCCGGAAC
>JAZREH010000179.1:0-1985 GCA_045660705.1 Acutalibacteraceae bacterium | reverse complement strand
AGCAAAGAGGCACACTGGTTTATGGGCGGTCTTTTAAAGCACATCCATTCGCTGTGCGCACTTACAAACCCCAGCACCAACTCCTTTACGCGCCTTGTTCCCGGATTCGTGGCACCCGTTACCGTAGGCTATGCAACCTCCAACCGCAGTGCGGTTATCCGTATCCCCGCATACGCCAAGTCACCCGACAAGCGCCGTTTTGAACTTCGCAACCCCGATGCAACCTGCAATCCGTATTTCTGCTATGCCGCTATTCTTATGGCAGGTCTTGACGGTATCAAAAATCAGATTGACCCGCACGAAAACGGTTGGGGTCCCTACGATGTGAACCTTTACCACGTGCCCGAGGAGGAAAAGGCAATACTTCAGGGTCTGCCTACCAGCCTTGACGAGGCACTCACAGCCCTTGAAAACGACTATGAGTATCTTACCGCAGGCGGCGTATTCCCCGAAGAACTTATTAAAAACTTTATTAAAACCAAGCGTGAGGAATGCCGTCAGTTGGCAGCAATCCCCCACCCTGCAGAGTACGATAAATACTTCAATCTCTAATAAAAACTTAATCGCCCGTTTGCTTTTGAGGAACGGGCGATTTTCTTTTATTTTTTTTTTTTAAAATATATTATCAGAACTGTGATTGTGCCGCCTGCAATGACCGTAAAACCTATAACACATATAAGAACTGTTTTAAGTGGGTTTGTGCCGTCAGGTTTTTTCTGCTCGGTGCTGTCTGTCGGACCTACCGTTTCGATAGGCTCGTCAGGTTCAGACGGTGTACTTGACGGAGTCTGCACCGACGGTGTTGGTGCTTTGCTTTCATCCGAAGAATCGTATGTCGGCATTACTAAATCAACCGCCGCGAAAACAATTTTCGATTTCTGCGGCATCTTATTGCTGTTCTGATTCTGCGGATTGTTTATGGCATACATAACCGTACCGTCGGTAGAAAATGCAAAAGAATTACTGTATCCCACACCGTCGCCCGTCACATAGGGTATAACGTGGGGTGCCGTCATCCAACTGTTGCCGTTATCTGTACTTAAAAAGTAGTCGGTTCCGGTACTGCTGTAGCCTTTGCGCATAAATGTACCGCTGACAAAAATCGTACCGTTTTCACCGCCCACCGGTGTCCACCCACAGTAGGGTGCCGAGCCGAGCGCCATACTGCCGTCATAGTTTACGATTTCGGTCCCTACGTCTTCAGGGTCGCCCCAATCGAGCGCATCCTTTGAAGTTTTATAACATACGGGGTTTCCACCGACACCTTTTTTATCGACCACCTCGTAAACCATAAAATAACTGCCGTCGCCAATCCGCGTCACAATGGGCATACCCGGACGCTCGGCAAAAATCGGGGTGGCAACGATATCGACCGCCCCGCCCCAGTTTACACAGTCAGACGACACCTTGTATACGATTTTCTGGGAATATTTGGGGTCGGAATCATCGGAATAGTAACACACCAACCGACCGTCGTCAAGTTGCAGTAAAAATGGCTCCCAAACGCCCTCCTCAATACCGCCCGCCGATGCGACAACCACACCTTGGTCAAAACTTTCACCGCCGTCGGTACTGAAATAAAGGCGTATATGCGACTGTTCCTTATGACCGCCGTCAACTGAACACGCCGCAAGAACAATAGTACCCGCAGGATAATTTCCGCAAGGTTTTTCAAGTTCAAAAAGGGTTGGATTCCATTCGGAATTAACACCGGTCAGCCTGTCGTCGACATAACAGAGGGTCTGCCAGTTTCTGCCCTCGTCAAAACTTCGGTAAATAGGATATCGCGGTTTGTAATCTTCAAGTCCCGCCGTCATCGCGCTGTGTGTTGCAAGTAATACACCGTTTTGACCTGTAGTTGAGTGCTTAATAACCAGAACCCTGCCATACGAAACGCCCTGATTCCACCACGATTCACCCGAATAAGCAATATCGGTAAGATATCTTGTATTTATATTAGGCATAGCCTTCGTATTGCACGCCGA
>JAZREH010000178.1:0-2168 GCA_045660705.1 Acutalibacteraceae bacterium | reverse complement strand
GGGTACCACAGTTGTCTTCCTAAGACCGCTTGGCCTCCGACTTGTTCTGTGACAGGCGCTCAATCTCGTCATACTTTTCGGTATATTCGTCAAGGGCGTGCTGAATACGCTCCTTTTCGGCGGTAATACTTCCCAGTTCTTCGCGAAGTCTGTTTAAATTATCATTCAGATTTGAAACTTCGCTTTCAAGCGCATTTTCCTTTTCATAATGCGATTTATTAAGCGTTTCAATGTAACGGTTTACATCGTCCCGGTTAAAACCGAACATACTTTTTCTGAAGCCAACCGACATTTCCTACATCCTTTCAAAGGGAGTTGTCAAAACAGTATAACAGATTTTTCGCTAAAATGCAAGTTATTTGTGGTTTTATGTCGACAAAATCTATTTTTTATTTTATATATGTAAAAAACTGTTGCTCTAATCGGTAGATTATGGTATACTGATAAAATCAGGTATTTTATGCGATTTAAGGGGTGAGTGTTGTGCGGATTTTGGGTATAGATCCTGGTTATGCGATTGTGGGTTACGGTGTGGTTGACTGTGCAAACAACCGCTTTTCGCCCGTCGGTTTCGGCGCTATCACCACCAAGGCGGGAACACCGTTCGGTGAGCGCCTGTCCTCGATTTACGACGATTTGATAACCGTTATCAACAAATATCAGCCCGACCACCTTTCGATTGAACGGCTTTACTTTAACACCAACACGACCACCGCCATTGATGTGGCACAGGCACGCGGCGTTATATTGCTTGCGGCACAGCACAAAAACATCAAGGTTTACGAATATACACCCTTGCAGGTAAAACAGGCTATTACGGGCTACGGCAAGGCGGAAAAACGGCAGGTTATGGAAATGGTCAAAAGTTTTCTGTCCCTTAAAAGTGTTCCAAAACCCGACGATACCGCCGATGCGCTTGCCCTTGCCGTTTGTCACGGTCACTGTGCGGCAAGCCTTTACGGTAAAATGTCTTTGGAGGAAAAAAACAAATGATTGCATCACTTCGCGGAAAACTGATTATGAAAGATGCCGCCTTTGCTGTTGTTGAGTGCGGCGGTGTCGGACTTAAATGCTTTATAACACAAAACACATATAATTCACTCGGTGCAATAGGCGGCGAGGTTTTTCTATACACCCATATGAATGTCAGGGAGGACGCTATTGACCTTTACGGTTTTATAAGCGAGGCTGAACTGTCGGCGTTCAGGCTTATCACCTCGGTAAGCGGTGTGGGGTCGAAAATCGCCGTTGCTATGCTTTCGCAACTGACCCCCGATAAGATAATGCTTTGCGTGGCGGCAGGTGATTACAAGGCGCTTACGGTGGCACAGGGTGTCGGCACAAAACTTGCACAGAAAATTGTTTTTGAGTTAAAGGATAAGGTTGGTTCTGTTGCGGCAGAACAGGGAATAAGCGAGGTTGTCGCCGTCGGTAACGCTACAGCAAATTCTGCACCGCGTGAGGCAATCGAGGCGCTTGTTTCCCTCGGTTATAGCCAAAGCGAGGCATCACTCGCGGTGGGCAGACTTGACGGAACACTCGATGTTGATGAACTTATAAAACAGGCGCTTAAACAACTTGCAAGGGGGCTTTAAACCGTGATTGAACAGGAAATGGATTTTGAAAACCGAATTGTATCGCCCGAATACACCTATAATGACGAGGATACAGAGTTATCACTTCGTCCGAAAAGTCTTGCCGAATATATCGGACAGGACAAGGTTAAGGAAAATCTGAGCATCTATATCAAGGCGGCTTTACAGCGTCACGAATCGCTTGACCATGTACTGCTTTACGGACCTCCCGGACTTGGAAAAACCACCCTTTCGGGCATTATTGCGCGCGAAATGGGGGTAAATCTCCGCGTTACATCGGGTCCTGCGATTGAAAAACAGGGAGATTTAGTGGCGATTTTAACCTCCCTTAACGAGGGGGATGTCCTCTTTATTGACGAAATTCACCGCCTTTCCCGTAATGTTGAGGAAATTCTTTATCCTGCGATGGAGGATTTTTCACTTGATATAATCATTGGCAAGGGTCCGTCGGCACGTTCTATCAGACTTGATGTACCGCATTTTACACTTGTTGGTGCTACCACCCGTTCGGGACAACTTACTGCACCGCTTCGCGACCGTTTTGGCGTACTTGCAAGTCGGATCGTAGCCATG
>JAZREH010000177.1:0-3613 GCA_045660705.1 Acutalibacteraceae bacterium | reverse complement strand
TCTCATTGAAATAAAAGGAAATTCCGCATTCAGCTCCATTTCTCTTAACGTAAAGGAGCTTATAAACAAGGTATCTAACCGTAACATCGTATATACCGACAAAAAGGACGAAACAACTTACGTTCACACGGGTATCGTATTCTTCGGTGGCGGAAGAAATTAAATCGCAGGCGATGGATCTTGACTATATACTTATATCCGCACCCGATACAAAGAAACCCGCAGCCGATGATAACTTCTTTAAATCGATTATCCGCGAAGCAATCGTATTTGCATTTTCTTTTGTTACCGATTATAACACCTTTGCGGTAGAAGGTGACAACGAAACCATCACCGTATGGGTTAACGCGGGTCGCGATCAGGCACAGGTTATCAACCGTATGACCAATGATATGTTTGTGCCAAGTTACGGGATTTCGGTTAAACTTCAACTTGTAAATGCAAGCCTTATTCAGGCTTTTCTTTCGGGTGACCCGCCTGATGTTATGGTTATGGCATCACGCGGTCAACCCGTAAACCTTGCGATACGCGGTGCACTGGCTGACCTTTCTAAAATGACTGATTTTCAGTCGGTCAAGGACGAATTTCAGACCGGCGCTCTTAAACCGTATTACTTTAATGACGGATGTTACGGACTTCCCGATTCACAAGGCTTCTTTATGATGTTCTACCGCAAGGATATACTTCAAGACCTTGATATTCCGGTGCCACAGACGTGGGACGAACTTTTCGAGGTTATGCAGATTCTTCATGTAAATAATCTTGATATCGGTCTTCCGTATGCGGGTATAAGCGCCGCAGGTGCTGTTGATAGCGGGCTTAGTTCGACAAGTATCTTTTCGGCTCTGCTTTTGCAAAACGGTGGAAGTTTTTATAACGAACAGGGAAGCCGTACTGCCCTTACAACGCCCGAAGCAACCAAGGCATTTATTCAGTGGACTGACTTTTATACCGAATACGGTCTTGAAATGACATACAGTTTTCTTAACCGTTTCCGCACAGGAACTATGCCTATCGGTATTGCGGAATATACTATGTATAATCAGATATATGTGACCGCACCGGAAATTCAGAATCTTTGGGGAATGACTGCAATTCCTGGAACGCTTAAGGAAGACGGAACCATCGACCGCAGTCAGGGCGGTTCAGGTACGGCGTGTGTTATGACCAGTACATCGAAACACAAGTCGGCAGCGTGGGAATTTATGCGCTGGTGGACGGGTGCCGATGCGCAGACAAGATATGCCAACGATATCGAAAGCATTCTTGGTATGTCTGCACGCTATCCTACCGCTAATAAAACCGCATTTTCTAATGTTCAGTGGGGAAGAAGCGAATACGAATCACTGCTTAAACAGTGGCAATCTGTACACGAAATCCCCGAAATCCCAGGCAGTTATTATACTGTTCGCGGAATTGATAATGCTTTCCGTTCGGTTGTTTTAAACGGTAAAAATCCCAAGGAAACTCTTATGCAGTACAGCAGGGATATTGACGCCGAAATTAAAAGAAAACGAGGTGAATTTGCACTCGATGAGCAGTAAGACTTTAAAACTTTTTTCGTTTAGAAAAAAGGAAAAGAATCCCGATATTCTTACATACAAAAAGGACTTTATGCGACATAAATCACTTTATTTTATGATTTTGCCATATGCCGCGCTGTTTTGTATGTTTGTTATCATTCCCATTGTGGCATCGTTTGTGTTAAGTTTCACTTCGTACAATATGTTTCAAACACCAAGATTTATTGGAATGGATAACTATGCCAATCTGTTTGTCGATGATTCGGTGTTTCTGATTGCCGTAAAGAATACATTTTTGTTTGCGCTTTTCACAGGTCCGCTTTCGTATTTTTTGTGTCTGTTGCTGGCGTGGTTTATAAATGAACTACCGAAGCCGCTTCGCGTGTTTATGACATTCATCTTTTACGCGCCATCACTTGGCGGTAACGCATTCTTTATTTGGCAGTATATTTTCAGCGGCGATGCCTACGGTATTATTAACAGTTTTTTGATAAACAACGGTTTCATAACAGAACCTATTCAGTGGTTTGCCGATGAATCGACCAACCTTATCGTTCTTATGGTGGTCCAGATCTGGATGAGCCTTGGAACAAGTTTCCTTGCCTTTATCGCAGGATTTCAGGGAATAGACCGCACCCTTTACGAGGCGGCAGATGTTGACGGTGTAAGCAACCGTTATCAGGAACTTATTTATATAACCTTTCCGATGCTTAAACCGCAGTTGCTTTTCAGTGCAATTATGCAGATAGTAAATTCCTTTTCGGTAAGCGGAATTTCAAGTACATTGTGCGGTTTCCCAAGCACCAACTATTCGGCACATACCGTAGTTCTTCATATACAGGACTACGGTTCCATCCGCTACGAGATGGGATACGCCTGTGCAATATCGGTGATGCTGTTTATTGTTATGGTTTTAATAAGACGGCTTATCGATTTTGTGCTTAGGTATGTTCCTGATGCCTGAGGAGAGTATTATGGAAAAAAACAAAAAAATACGTATTACAAAACGAAAAAGACTTTCTGGCAGAACCTTTGGCGGCGATTTGGTAATATTTTTCTTTCTGGGTATTTTCGGTCTTTTTATGGCACTGCCTATGGTGTATGCTGTTGTTACGGCGTTTAAACCGATAGAAGAAATGTTTTTATTTCCGCCACAGTTTTGGGTAAGGAGACCGACATTAAAGAATTTTACTATGCTGTTTAAGTTGGTGTCCAACCTTTCGGTACCGTTCAGCCGTTATATTTTCAACAGTATTTTTATATGCGCACTTGGTACCGTCGGACATCTTCTGGTTGCTTCAATGGCGGCGTATCCGCTTGCCAAGTACCGACTTCGTATCGGTTGGTTTTTCAATGTCGTTGTTGTGGCGCTTTTGTTTAACGGAACGGTACTGTGGTTACCCACCTATGTTGTAATTGCAAAACTGGGGCTTATCAATACATATTGGAGTATGATTATTCCCGCACTTCCTATGCCGCTTGGGCTTTTTCTTATGAAACAGTTTATGGAACAACTTCCAACATCGGTCATTGAATCGGCAAGTATTGACGGTGCGGGTCAGATGACCATACTTTGGCGGATAGTTATGCCATCGGTAAAACCTGCGTGGCTGACCCTACTTGTTTTTGCTTTTCAGAATATCTGGAATCAGAACACCAACGGTATGATTTTTGATGAGCAACTGAAAACCTTGCCCGTTGCGATAAGCAATATATCCACAGGTTCGTTTGCGCGTGCAGGCGTTGCTACGGCGGGCGCACTGCTTATGATGATACCGCCCATAGTTATATTCCTTTTTTCCCAAAGCGGAATTATGGAAACGATGGCACATTCCGGGGTGAAAGAATGATGAAGATTATTATGAAAAACCGGATATGTTCAAAATTTGTCTGTGTCATACTTGCGGTTATAACCGTATCCGCGTGCCTTATAGGCTCGGTGACAGTATCGGCTACCACCGAAGCGCCTTATCAGGGTTATTATTATGACCAATGGGATGATGCGCGACCGGCACCAAACGGATATTTGCCCTCAAAATCGGTTAGCGCTGCAATGATAGGTGCACAGAATTTCGGAACCGTAAACGATC
>JAZREH010000176.1:0-3886 GCA_045660705.1 Acutalibacteraceae bacterium | reverse complement strand
TACAGAAATCCTTGTCTTCTATCCAAGCGACGGCGTAAGCCCTATGCAGAAACTTCAGATGGATTCACAGGCGGGTGAAAATGTTCATGTTTGTGCCATTCGCGGTAACTTCGACGATGCACAGACAGGCGTTAAAAAGATATTTACCGATAATGCCGTCAAGGAAATTTTAAAGCAGAATAATATGCAGTTTTCTTCGGCAAACTCCATTAACTGGGGTCGCCTTGTTCCACAGATAATTTACTACATTTCGGCTTACTGCGATATGGTAAACCGCGGCGACGATTTAAAGGACGGCTTTAATGTTGTGGTGCCTACGGGTAACTTCGGTAACATTCTTGCCGCATACTATGCGGGTCGTATGGGTGTTCCGATTAAGAAACTTGTCTGCGCGTCAAATGCTAATAATGTTCTTACCGACTTTATCCGCACAGGCAAATACGACCGCAACCGCGCATTCCATACAACCATTTCTCCCTCAATGGATATCCTTATTTCAAGCAACCTTGAAAGAATGTTGTTTGAACTTTGCGGCGGCGATGATAAATGTGTTGCAGATTTGCAGTCGAAACTTTCGGCAGACGGAACATTTACTGTATCTGACGGTGTAAAAAATGCATTTGCCGATATATTCTACGGCGGTTGCTGTGATGATGCGGCAACGATAGAAACTATAAAAGCGACCTATGATAAATACGGCTATCTTTGCGATACACACACGGCAGTTGCTGTAAAGGTTGCAGAGCAGTACCGTGATGAAACGGGCGATAAGGCGCCGCTTCTGATTGCCTCGACGGCTTCGCCCTATAAATTCGCACAGAGCGTGCTTTCGGCAGTGTCGGATAAAACCGCTGTTTCGGAATTCGGGTATGTACGCCTGCTTAAAGAGGTTACAGACACCGCCGTTCCGGCACCGATTGCCGCACTTGAAAACGCAAAGGTCCGTTTCAACTGTGTGTGCAATAAGGAAGATATGCTAAAGCAGGTATATGCGGCTCTTGGCGTAAAACTTTAATCGAAATGTTTCAAAAAAGGCCGTCGTTTTCACGACAGCCTTTTTTTGAAGTAACAATTACTGCTTTGACTTAAAGGTGTCACAGCAGGTTTCACTGCAGGAGTTTGCAGTGCGGTTACCGACCTGAATGCTACCTGCATTGCAGGAGTCGTTTGCGGTGTGGTGAACACAGTTTTTAACGCTGCATTTAATACACATTTCGGTTTTACAATCTGTCATTTCAGTTACTTCCTTTCCGGTCTTTTTTCGACCTGTAATAGTATTGGCGATTTTTAAAATTTTATGTATTGGAGGTGTCTTCCTTGGCGCTTTTTGCCATTTCTGATTTGCATCTTTCGTTCGGTGCTGACAAGCCGATGAGTGTCTTTAAGGGTTGGGAAAACCATACAGAAAGACTCGAAAACGCGTGGCGCCGTGTGGTCACAGACGACGATACCGTTGTGCTTTGCGGGGATACCTCGTGGGCACTTAAAACCTGTGATGCGGCACCCGATTTTAAATTTATTGATTCACTGCCGGGTAAAAAAATCATCTTAAAAGGAAACCACGACCTTTGGTGGCCGACGGTAAAAAAACTCCGTGAATTTTTTGATGAAAACGGGATAAAAACTGTCGATATACTGCACAATAACTTTTTCCACGCGGGCGATTTTTCGATTTGCGGCAGTCGCGGCTGGCTTTATGATGCAAGCGGCGAAAAGGACGAAAAGGTGGTACGGCGAGAGTGCGGTAGGATTGAAACCTCGCTGACACTTGGAACACAAAACGGACAGACACCGATTCTGTTTTTACACTATCCGCCGGTCTACGGTGACTTTGTGTGTGAGGAGATTTTTTCGGTCATAAAACGCTTTGGCGTAAAGGATATTTATTACGGGCACATACACGGTTCGGGACTTTATAACACCGTAAAAGAGTACGACGGGGTAAAAATGCACCTAATTTCCTGTGATTGTGTCGATTTTACACCGATTTTTATAGGACATTATATATAATTTCGCATAAAAATATTTTTAATTAAAAAAGTTGTAGAAAAATTTTTACAATTATGGTATAATAAACTGTAATTTGAGATTTAATATCTGGAGGTTAAAAAAATGAGTTTCAAAGAAAAAAACAAGGTAGATGTAAATCGTTGGCAACTTGAAATCGTAATTGACGGTGAAAAGTTCCGCGAAGCCATTAAAGAGGCCTACCGCAAGAACAGTAAAAAAATCAATGTACCGGGTTTCAGAAAGGGTAAAGCACCGCTTCACATCATCGAAACATACTACGGCACAGAGGTGTTCTTTGAGGATGCCCTTAATCTTCTTTACGGCGATGCTGTTGAGGAGGCAATCAAGGAATCGGGTCTTAATGTTATTGATGACAAGATGGACTTTGAACTTGTTTCGATTTCCAAAGAGGACGGCGTAAACTTCAAGGTAAGCGTTACAACCTATCCTGAAATTGAAATTGGTGAGTATAAAGGTCTTAAGGCTGAAAAGGCTCCCGTTAAGGTTGATGCGGCAGAGGTTAATGCCGAAATCAATGCTATGCTTGAGCGCAATGCCCGTATGGTATCGGTTGAGGACCGCGCCGCTGAAAAGGGCGATACAGTTGTAATCGATTATGAGGGCTTTGCTGACGGTAAGGCTTTCGACGGCGGCAAGGCAGAGGGTCAGTCGCTTGAACTCGGATCGGGTCACTTTATCCCCGGATTTGAGGATCAGATTATCGGCAAGAACATTGGCGATGCTTTCGATGTAAATGTAACCTTCCCCGAAGAATACGGCGAGAAGTCGCTTGCAGGCAAGGATGCTACCTTTAAGGTGAAACTTCACGAGATCAAGAAGCGCGAACTTCCTGCCCTTGATGATGAGTTTGCAAAGGATGTCAGCGATTTTGATACTTTAAAGGAACTCAAGGCAGACATCAAAAAGAAAGCACTTGAAAGAAAGCAGAGAGCCGCTGACGAAGCACTTGAAAACGAACTTGTTCAGCAGGTTGTTGATAGCATAAAGGGTGATATTCCCGAAGCAATGTTTGAGGCTCGCCTTAACCAGAGCGTTGAAGATTTCGCATACCGTCTGCAGATGCAGGGTATGAACCTTGAAACCTATCTTAAGTATACAAACAGCACTATTGTCGATTTCAAGAATACTTTCCGTCCTCAGGCTGAAATGCAGGTTAAGTTCCGTCTTGCCCTTGAAAAGATTGTTGAACTTGAAGGCATCAAGGCTGACGAAAAGGAACTTGACGAACAGTATGCTAAACTTGCAGAAAACTACGGCGTAGAGGTTGATAAGGTTAAGGCTGTTATTCCTGCCGCAGAGGTTGAAAAGGATATCGCTGTAGGCAAGGCGGTTGACCTTATTAAGGAAAATGCGGTTGTTACCGAAATCGTTCCTGAAAAGAAAGAAACCGCAAAGAAGACCGCGGCTGACGATAAGAAACCCGCAGAGAAGAAGACAACTACTGCTAAAAAGACCACTACAACCGCTAAAAAAACCACTGCTAAAAAGGCAGAGGACAAGGCAGAAAAGTAATTTTTGATTATAATTACTGATAATCGTTCATACTCATTATAATGTTTGGTATAGGAGGAAGAAAAAATGGATATGACTATGATACCTTATGTTGTGGAACAGACAGGTAGGGGAGAACGCTCTTACGATATTTTTTCCCGACTGCTCAATGACCGCATTATAATGCTTAATGACCAGGTTGATAATGCGTCGGCAAGTGTTGTTATTGCGCAACTTCTTTATCTCGAGGGTCAGGACCCCGATAAAGATATAAGTTTTTACATCAATAGCCCCGGCGGTTCGGTATCTGCAGGTATGGCGATTTACGATACGATGCAGTATATCAAGTGCGATGTAAGTACTA
>JAZREH010000175.1:0-10895 GCA_045660705.1 Acutalibacteraceae bacterium | reverse complement strand
AGGTCTTGTCCGAAGTGAAGGTAAGGAATATGTTATGAACGACGGCGACATCGTTCTGTTCCGCTTTAATGTTTAATTTTACCGCAGGAGGTAAATAAATGCCCGACGGATTTCTGTTTTATCCCGCCTATTACGCGGGGTATTATTCCTATCTTATATATCTGTTGCCCGCTTTAATAATTTCTCTTTGGGCGCAGTTCAGGGTCAAATCGGCTTTTTCAAAATATTCAAATGTACTTTGTAACATCAGCGGTGCCGAAGCAGCAAGGCGCGTACTTGCCGCAAACGGTGTAACGGGTGTGCGCATCGAACGGGTAAACGGCAGTCTTACCGACCATTTTGACCCGCGCACAAATGTTATCCGCCTGTCCGAAACGGTCTACGATACCCGCAGTATCGCCGCCGTCGGCGTTGCCGCGCACGAGGCAGGTCACGCGGTGCAGTACGCCAAGAAATGGGCGCCGATAAGGATACGGGGCGCGATTCTTCCCGTATGTCAGATAGGTTCAAGCCTTTCGTGGCCGCTGTTTTTCATTGGAATTATGTTCAGTATGCCGTTTCTTGTCGACCTTGGTATAGTGTTTTTCTGTGCCGCCCTGCTTTTTCAGGTGCTGACTTTACCTGTCGAGTTCAATGCATCAAGGCGGGCAATAACCGCCATCCGCACCGACGGTATTTTAACCGACCAAAACGATATAAACGGTGCCAAAAAGGTACTTTCTGCCGCCGCAATGACCTATATCGCATCGGTAATAATGTCGCTTATGCAGTTGTTACGGTTACTTGCGATTTCCCGCAGAAGAAGATAAAATATTTACAAAACAACACGGACCTGTGGTTTTCACAGGTCCGTAGTTTTTATCATATTTTAAAGAGCAGGTCGCCGTATGCAGGGTATGGCCAGAATTCCCTTGCCGTAACCGTTTCGGCACGGTCGGTAATCTGCCGTATTTTCTGCATCGTTTCAACAACCTCATATCGGTAGAGTTTTGCACTTTCGAGAAGTCCGTTTGTCTGTTCTGCCCTGAAAACGCTTTCCTCAAGTTCACGAACAAGTACAAACAGTTGTGCGTTTGCATCGGTCAGTTCATCAATAAGGGTCGTTTCAAGTGTGCAGTTCATATCATTCCTGACCGCACGCTTTGACACGACATTCTGGCACAGGCGGTCACAGTATCCGCCGATGGCGGGAATAATATCGCGCTTCATCATCTCGATAAGTGTAAGAGCCTCGATATGTATTATTTTAGAATAATTTTCAAGTGCTATATCAACGCGGATGTTCATCTCGGTACGGTTTAAAACACCGTGGCGCTCAAACAGGGCAACATTCGCCTCGTCAAGCAGTGCGGGGATTGCCTCAACCGTACTGCGCAGATTGTGAAGTCCGCGCCTCTCGGCTTCGTCCTGCCATTCCTTTGAATAGCCGTCACCGTTGAATATTATATGTTTATGGGCAGAAACCGCCTCGCGCGTTACTGCGGCAAGTTCGCTTTCAAAATCCTGTGCCGCCTCTAACCTATCGGCAAAACGGCAAAGAACATCGGCAACCGCGGTATTGAGCATTGTGTTGGTATCCGAAATTGATGCCGACGAGCCGAGCATACGAAACTCAAACTTATTTCCCGTAAATGCAAATGGCGAAGTGCGGTTGCGGTCGGTATTATCGCGGCGGATATAGGGCATACCCGCGCTCATACTCATTTTAACACGCTTTGCGGTGCCGTGGTGGGTACCGTTTTCTATCGCCTCAAGAATTTCGGTAAGTTCCTCACCAAGGAACATCGAAATTATAGCGGGCGGCGCCTCATCCGCACCGAGTCGGTGGTCATTTCCCGCCGATGCCGCCGATATACGAAGCAGGTCCTGTCCCTCGTCAACCGCCGTCATAACCGCCGCAAGCATCAAAAGGAAAAGCGGATTATCTTCGGGGTGTTTACCCGGTTTTAAAAGATTTACGCCCGTATCGGTCGAAAGCGACCAGTTATTATGCTTACCGCTACCGTTAACGCCGTCAAACGGCTTTTCGTGTAAAAGGCATACAAGTCCGTGACGCGCCGCAACCTTTTTCATCATTTCCATTGTCAGTTGGTTATGGTCGGCGGCGATATTTACGGTAGTGAAAACGGGGGCAAGTTCGTGCTGTGCGGGGGCTGCCTCGTTATGCTCGGTTTTAGCAAGCACACCGAGTTTCCACAGTTCCTCGTCAAGTTCTTTCATAAACGCGGCAACGCGCGGCTTTATAACACCGAAATAATGGTCGCTCATTTCCTGACCCTTAGGCGGCATTGCACCAAGCAGCGTTCTGCCACAGAAAAGCAGGTCAGGGCGTTTGTTACACAGTTCGCGGTCAACAAGGAAGTATTCCTGTTCAGCACCCACCGTAGAATTTACGCGGGTAACATCCTCCATACCGAAAAGTTTAACGATGCGCAGTGCCTGACGGTTAACGGCATCCATACTGCGTAAAAGCGGAGTTTTGGTATCAAGCGCCTCACCGCCGTATGAGCAAAATGCGGTGGGTATGCAAAGTGTTTTTTCCTTTACAAAAACATACGAACTCGGGTCCCATACGGTGTAACCGCGCGCCTCAAATGTAGCACGAAGTCCGCCCGACGGGAACGACGATGCATCGGGTTCGCCCTTTATAAGCATCTTTCCCGAAAATTCCATTATAATATGCCCGTCATCGGTGGGCGCAATAAAACTGTCGTGCTTTTCGGCGGTAATTCCCGTCATAGGCTGGAACCAATGTGTATAGTGGGTAGCACCCTTTTCAATCGCCCAATCCTTCATCGCCGCGGCGACGGTATCGGCAATACTGCTGTCTATACTTTTGCCCTGTGCCACCGCCTGACAAAGCGCCTCATATGTATCCGCGGGCAGGCGCTCGCGCATAACGGCATCATTAAATACACTGTCTGCAAACAATTCACTTATTTTGCTCATTTCAATCTCCCTAAAACTTATCTGCTAATAAGTATAATTTTTAACACCTGATTTGTCAATCCTTAAAATTATCTATTCCCAGTAAAGTGTCACACACTTACCTATGGTTGAAACGGCGTTAAGTACGGGCGCCGCGGCACCGTATTTCCAGAACAGTTTATCCTGAAGTCTTGCAATCGGCACATTATGGTCAACTTCAAAGGCTTCCAAAGTTTCGCTGTCCATAATTTTTAGTTGGACATATTTTTTACCGTCCTTTGCCGCCTGATGTATCGCTTTTACCGCAAGATTCATATCCTCTTTGATGACGGCATCGGTATACTCAAAGAAATTCAGCATATTGCTCTGGCAAGCAAAGTCAAAGAAATTATAACATTCCTCGCTTTTAGAGGCGTCAATCTCCGCCTCTTTATAGGTCGGTGCGGCGGTATGGTCTACCTTTATATCGGTATCGGTAAGATTAAAATAGGTGTGCATTATGTTTTCGCCGTCATCCCAAGTGACATCAAGATTATACCAACTGTCACCCGCGTTTATAAGATTCCACATATGCCCCGAACCGTAAACTATAATACAGGGCAGACCGACCTTATCACAAATCAGTTGCATTGCGCGTGAGTATCCCTCGCACACCGCGACCCCCTCTACAAGAGCACCGTATGCTGAATATATGTGCTTGCCGCCCGCCTCGTCATAGACAATTTCCTCGCAAAGTCGGTCGTGTATGTAAAGTTCCTTATCGAAACTGTTGCTGATTTCCTGCGCCTTTGCGACATAGGAGTTAACAACACCGTTTAACTGCTGCTGCATAACATCGCGTTCTTTCTTTGTCACAAGATAGTCGCATTTGTTTGTGCCGTTATCGTAACTGAAAGCAATAAGCGCCTCGGTACTGTTTCCCCTGCCGCGACTGCTTATAAGATAGTTGCTCGGTAACCAGAAGTATTCAGGGTTGTCACAGGTCAGCGCACGGTAGGCGATCGCGGCATCGTGTTCGTAATTATCACCGCATCTGCCAAGGCTTATCCATCCCTCGACCATATCCTCCGCCGCGGTAACCATAATGCGGTACATACGCATCTGGGTACTGTTGAGTTCAAAATAACACATCGGCACTTCGACGGTGTACTCGACAATTTCGTACTGTTCAACCACCGATACATTACTGTTATCGAAAAGGCTTGTTATGGCGTTTCCGATTTCTTCAAGGTCGGAAGAATTAAAAAACGGCACACTGTTGCAACCCGTAAGCATTAAAAAGCACAGGCACATACAGATAATTTTTATGACCGTTTTTCTCATAATCTTCCTCCTTAAGATTCGGGTTTGATTGCTCACCCTATGTCAGATAAAACACCGTTGCGTTTTCACACATCTGCGGTAAATCCTGATGCCAGCCGTAACATTCGGGCACCGTAAGGTCGGTCTGACTGTTTTCTATTATATACACAAGGTCGCTTGCCGTAACCGAGTTTCTGGCAAACCCTGAAAGCACCTCGCATACGATTTCGCGCCGCAGGTCCATATTGGCGCCCTGCGAAATCAGTTGTGTCACCTGAAAACCCGTGTAGCGAAGCATCTGCCCCTCATCTTCAAGGTTTACACCGCCCGCGCGGTCGATAATACCCTCGGCAGTATCAAAAGACAGTTCAACCGTAAAATCAATACCGTATCCGCCGTAACCGCCTGCATACGGGTCGGCGTTTTCGGTAAGCACCGCCGTCACAGATTCGTTTTCAAAATCAAGATGAAAAAGGCAACCCGTACCGTCGGGCAGTAAAAACATAACGCCCTTACTTTCCCGTTTTTGTTTGTACGGCACTGTACTTTCGGTAGACCCCACCGATTTTTTCGCCCTGTCCGCCGACATATAGACATACACCGCCGTCAGCATAACCGCGAAACTTAAAAGCGCCGAAACAAACGCCGTCAGCAGTCCTTTTGTCCGTTTTTTCATTCACATCACCGTTTTTTAGTGTTGACCGATGATGTTTCTTATATTCTATATGTATTTAATAATAAGTTCAAGTACTAAAACCACCAGACACGAACAAACCGCAACCTGAAAAAGTTTTGCACCGCACCACGCAAGCACGACCCCGACAACAAGTGCCGCAAGTCCCGACCACACGCTTCCCGTCGCTTCAAGTATGGCGGGGAAAGTCATTACCGCAAGTGTAACATACGGCACATAGTACAGAAACGATTTAAGGGTTTTGTTCTGTATCTTTTTGCGTATAAGGGTAAGCGGCAAAACACGTATAAGGAATGTCACCGCCGCCATTATAAATATGTATATATAAACATTCCGACTCATTGGGCGCTGTCCTCCTTTACGGGGAAAAGCAGTGCCGCCGCAAGAGATATGATAACCGTCAGCGCGATTATCCTTACACCCGACGGAATACTGACAAGAACGGGGATTTTTGCCGCCGCGAAACTAAGCGCCATTGAAACGGCGACTATTCCCGCAATAATCTTCTGTTTGCGGGCGGGCGGAATTATAATTGCGATAAACATACCGTAAAGACCCACGCCAAGCGCGTTTACAACAGCAACAGGCAGTATATTGCCCATTATAACACCCAACATTGTGCCAAGCGACCAACCCGGAATTGTCACCGTCATTGCGCCGTAGTTGTACCACGGACACAAATCGCCCTTTACCGCCACAGAAATACCGAAAATTTCGTCGGTTACATCAAAACCCACCAAAAGCCTGTGTATGAGCGGAGTATCGGCGGGAAGTTTTTGCGAAAGCGCCGTAGACATAAGCAGATAGCGTGCATTAGCCACCAACTCCATAACCGCGACCTCGATATACGAAGCGCCGGCGCCTATAAGGGTGAAACCCGCAAACTCGCCCGCCGAGGCGTTTATAAGAAAACTTGTAAGTGTTGCCTGAAACGCGGTGAGACCCGCCTGTTTTGCCGAAATTCCAAGCGCAAACGAAACGGCAAAGTAACCGAGTGCTATCGGTATGCCGTCGCGAATACCCATTTTGTACCAATCTTTTTTTTGCATTGTTTTTACCTTAATTTCTCCGTTTTAAGAAGTTTTGCCGAGTATTCAGCACCGCACACATTCGCCTTTTCAAAGGTCAGCGCGTAAAGGTCGGTTGCCCTGCACTCGGTTTCAAAGACCTCTTTTGCCGCATTGTCAAGTTCCTTTATCTGTGACGCCCTTGTTATAATAGGTGAAAAAGACGGGGTGTGTTTGAGGTGTGCCGCACCGTCGGGCGAAAACCCAAGCAGTCGTACATAGGGCGGTGTTGTCATAAAAAAGCGTTTGTCCAGTCCTAAAAACGCCGACAGTACAAGCCGTCTTACGCGCGCCATTGTATAGCGTTTTGTCTTTATCATATTATAAAGCGTATCAAGTTGGTCGGCGACCCTTAATGAAAACATCATTTTGTTTTCAATACCCTCGCTTATATCGGGAAGATTTTTAAGTTCCTCCTCAGTTTTAGTACGCAAAACGGCGAGTATTGCCCTTTCAATCCGCCCAATGTCAGAAATATTGTCGGCGTTTATAAGTCCGCGAAGTTCACTTGGCATATACCTTTCGGCAAAGCCGATTTCACCCGATGTAAGCCGCTGCCTTATAAACGATGCCGAAACATAACCGCCCTTGATTTGGTTACTGTCGTGTCCCGCACCCACACGCTTTACGGCGCGAAAACCTATATTTATATTAAGCCGTTTGGCGGCACATATATACTCTATTCCTAAATTATCGTTGGGGTTTTGCAGGAGTCCTGCCTCTATTCCAAGTTCCTCCGCCGCCGACTGCCGCGCCGCCGCAAAGGTAATCCCTGTTGCTACCCTTTCACAAACAAGGGTGTTAAAACGGTCAGAGCAAAGAATTTCTGCCGCAGACATAAGTTTTTCAATGTCGCCGCACTCACTTCCGAAAACGATTTCATCGCAACCGAGCGCATACAGTTGCCACACACCGCCCAGCGCAAAGTTCTGTGCCGTTGACATCGACCACAAAACCGGCAGTTCCGCCACGATGTCAACACCGCAAAGAAGTGCCGCTTCGGCGCGCTTTGATTTTGAAATCACCGCCGTATCGCCGCGCTGAACAAAGTTGCCGCTTATAACCGCAACAACGGTATTCCCCGACTCGCCCCGCGCACAGTCAATTATGTACTTGTGACCGCTGTGAAGCGGATTAAATTCAGCAATTATTCCCGAAACCGCCAAAATAACACCTCTTTTTTGCAAATAATACTTGAAAAATCAGAGAAGATACATTATTATTAAATAGTATATGTAACAGTTTACCATAAAAAACTGTTCGCTTCAATATAAAATTCCATTAGGAGAGAAGTTTTTATGAAAATTTTTGTTGTAAACGCAGGAAGTTCGTCACTTAAGTATCAACTTATTGATATGGAAAACGAAAAGGTACTTGCAAAGGGTCTGTGCGACCGTATCGGTGCTGCCGACGGTCACCTTGGCACAATTAAGCATACCTCTGCCGACGGCAGAGAGTATCTTGCCGAAGCACCGATGCCCACCCACAGTGAGGCTTTTGAATCGGTTGTTTTCGCAATGACCAAAAGCGATGCCAAGGTTATCGACAACTTTGACGAGGTTTCGGCTATCGGTCACCGCATCGTTCAGGGCGGTAGCATCTTCAAGGGCTCCTGCCTTATCGACGATACGGCGCTCAATCAGATTGATGAACTCGGCGCACTTGCCCCCTTACATAACCCCGCACACGTTCTTGCAATCCGTGCCTGCATTAAGACATTCGGCACCAAGATTCCGCAGGTTGCTGTGTTTGATACCTCTTTCCATCAGACAATGCCCGCAAAGGCTTATATGTATCCCCTGCCCTATGAGTATTTTGAGAAATACAATGTACGCAAGTACGGTGCTCACGGTACATCGCACCGCTTTGTAAGCGACCGCGTTGCCGAACTTGTAGGCAAGCCGAAGTCTGAAATCAAGATTATCACCTGCCACCTCGGTAACGGTTGCTCGATTACCGCTATAAAGGACGGCGTTTGCGTTGACACCTCGATGGGCTTCACCCCGCTTGACGGCTTTATGATGGGTACCCGCACAGGTACTCTTGACCCGTCGGCACTCACCTTTATCGCCGAAAAGGAAAACCTTTCACCTGCCGAAGTAAACACCATCTGCAACAAGAAGTCGGGTATGCTCGGTATTTCGGGTATCTCCAATGACAACCGCGACATTACTGCCGCCGCTAAAGCAGGTAACGAGCGCGCAAAACTTGCAATGGATATGCAGAGATATGAGATTATCAAGTTCATCGGTTCTTATGTTGCCGCTATGAACGGCGTTGACGCTATCGCATTTACTGGCGGTATCGGTGAAAACGACAGGGGTATGCGCGCCGACATCTGTGCAAGCCTTACCTATCTCGGTGCTAAAATCGACCTTGAAAAGAACGACCACAGCGGCGAGGAAATCAAGATTTCTACCGAGGACAGCCTTGTTGACCTCTTTGTCGTTCCCACCAATGAGGAACTTGCAATCGCACGCGACACACTTGAAATAATTTCTAAACTTTAATTTTAAGTAGGTGTAATTATGAACATCACACAGACAAGAAAATTTATTGCCGACGGCGGTCTTGACAGTATTTTCACTACCCTTTACGGCAACACCGAAACACCCAAAAAGCGTTTTTCGGGCGTTTTTGATGAGTTTGTTGCCCTTTACGGCGAGCGCGACGACATCCGTCTTTTCAGCGCCCCCGGCCGTACCGAAATCGGTGGTAACCACACCGACCACCAGCACGGCTGTGTACTTGCGGGAAGCGTTGACCTTGATGTTATCGCCGCTGTAAACGCAAACGGCACCAACACCGTCCGCATAAAGTCGGCAGGCTTTGATATGGATGTTATCGATATCACCGACCTTTCGATTAAAAGCGAGGAATACGGCCGCGCTTCGGCGCTTATCCGCGGCGTTCTTGCCGCCTTTAAGAACAACGGCTATCAGATCGGCGGTTTTGATGCATACACCACATCGAATGTTTTAAAGGGTTCGGGACTTTCGTCCTCTGCCGCGTTTGAGGTACTTGTTTCAAACATTGTAAACTGCCTGTTTAACGACGGCAAGGTTGATGCCGTATCCATCGCAAAATATTCACAGTTTGCTGAGCGCGAGTATTTCGGTAAGCCCTGCGGTCTGCTTGACCAGATGGCAAGTTCGGTCGGCGGCTTTACATATGCCGACTTTAACGACCCCGCAAACCCGATAATCGAAAAGATTGAACTTGACCTTAAAAAATCGGGTCATACACTTTGTGTTGTTGACACAGGCGGCAACCACGCCGACCTTACACAGGATTATGCCGACATTACGGTTGAATGCCGCAATATAAGTGAGGCACTCGGTGTAGACTTCCTTCGCGATGCCGACCAAAACCGTTTTTATGCCGAAATGGCACAACTTCGCGCCCGTCACGGCGACCGCGCGGTGCTTCGTGCATTCCACTTCTTTAACGAAAATGCCCGCGTCGGCGACCAGCGTGCCGCCCTTAAAGCAGGCGACTTCGCTAAATTCTTTACCCTTGTAAACGATTCGGGCGAATCGTCATACAAGTATCTGCAAAACCTTTATTCCTGCTCCGACACATCCGAGCAGGGTCTATCCCTTGCAATCGCACTTACTAAACAGTATCTTGGCGGCAAGGGTGCCTGCCGTGTTCACGGCGGCGGTTTCGCGGGAACCATACAGTGCTATATCCCCGACGATATGCTTGACGGATACCGCACTATGATTGAGGCTGTTTTCGGCAAGGGCAGTTGTGTTACCCTTTCGGTACGCCCCATTGGCGGTTGCGAAATAAAATAAAATATTCGGGGCGGCAAATATGCCGCCCTTTTTTAAACTTTAAAATTTTTTGTAACCTTTTGAGGCTTTGCGAAGTATTACTTGCGAGGAGGGATAATTATGGAAGTTAATCTGACCGCCGTATATGACAAATATTCCGATATGGTCTACCGTCTCGCCTTTGCGAGAATGAAGAACAGTTTTGACGCGGAGGACATATTACAGGAGGTATTTGTACGGCTGATGCGTGCCAAAAACAAGCCCGACGGCGATGAGCATATGAAAGCGCTTCTTATACGCACCACCATTAACTGCAGTAAATCGCGATTAACAAGTGCCTGGCGGCGAAATACCGCCCCGCTGGACGAGTCGGTTTCTACCGCCACCGCGACTGGTGAAACTCTTGACGCTGTTTTGCGCCTGCCCCTTAAATACCGCACGGTTATACATCTGCATTATTACTGCGGCTATTCGGTTGACGAACTTTCATACATACTTAAGTGCAGTCCCTCTGCCGTAAAGACGCGTCTGTTCAGAGCGCGTAAATTACTTAAAGCAGACCTTGAAGGAGTTGAATTTTAATGTTTAATGACGATTACAAACGCGAAATGGACAACATAAAGCCGTCGGCTTTTGCTGACACCCGAATAAAGGCAATTCTTGACGGCAACGAAAAAAATACCAAAAAGATTAAAAACCCCGCCACACCTTGGCGTGTCGGGTTTGCACTCACCGCGGCTGTGGCGATAGTACTGACGGTGGCTTTCGGCAACTTTGCAAAAAAAACTCCCATCGAAATCACCGACAACAAATCTGTGCTTCTTAACACCTCATCTTATAAGGATATCTACGGACGGCTTGACAAACTCCGCGATAAAAGCAAGTGGAATACCGACGGCAATTACGAAATAATCGAGGAATACTCTACCGAGGCGGTAGACGATGGCGCTTTGGTTACTGCCCCTACCGCAGGTGCAGGCGCCCGCGACGAAGCATACAAAAGCAACTCAGACAGCGCTACCAACAGCACCACCGTACAGACAAGCGCGGATTATTCCGAAACCACAACACAGGTTGCGGGCGTTGACGAGGCGGACATTGTAAAGACCGACGGTAAATATATAT